>NZ_JABFAN010000018.1:192000-228313 GCF_017168155.1 Dietzia sp. KRD202
GCACGGAACGTCCTGGTCGGCGGAACTCGACGACCTCCTCGGGCGTGATTGGTCGGGTGCCCGGACGGGCAGGCAGGACCGGTGGGTCGTGCGCGGGGGCCCGGGCAGCGGGAAGACGTCGCTGATCGTCGATGTGGTGCGCTCCGCGGTGGCCGGCGGGGTGGGGATGGACGGGGTCCTGGTGCTCACCGGCTCGGCGGCGGCCGCGGCCACCCTGTTCGAACAGGCCACCAACGGGATGCCCCCGCACCTCGTGGTCGGCACCGACGCGCCCGTCCGCACCGTGCACTCCCTCGCCCACGCGGTCGTCCGGTTGGCGGCCGCGCGGGCAGACGCACCGCCCCCGCGCCTGCGCACCGGGGCCGAGCACGACGCGGTGGTGCGGGAGACCCTGATGGGCGAACTGGCGGACGGGGCCCCGCACTGGCCCGAACAGATGCGGCCGGCTCTCTCCACCGTCGGATTCGCCCGCGAACTGCGAGACCTCCTCCTGCGTTCGCTGGAGAGGGGCATCGGACCCCGTGAACTCGCCCGGCTGGGCCGCACCGCGGGTCGTCCGGCCTGGGTCGCCGCCGCCGGGTTCTTCCGCCGCCACGAGGAGCAGATGGCGCTGCGGTCCGGGGTGCGTTCCGGACAGTCGGACATACCGGAGGCGCTCAACGCCGCTGAACTCGTCGGGGCCGCACTGGACGCCCTCACCGCCGATCCCGATCTGCGCGAGATCTTCCGGTCCCGCCGTCTCGTCGCGGTGGATGACGCGCAGCACCTCGATCCGCTGGCCGCCGAGTTCGTCGCGGCGGTCGGAGGCGGGGCAGACGTCCTGCTCGTGGCCGAGGACGGCGACCAGTCGGTGTTCCGATTCCGTGGCGCCGACGGGGGTCTCGCCCGGGCCGTGGTGGACCAGGGTGGCCGCGCGATCGACCTGAACACCGGGCACCGCATGTCTCCGGCGATCACGGCCGTCGCCGCGCGCGTCGCGTCGAGACTCCCCGGGGCCGCCCGCCACCGGCCCCGCGAGACGCCGGGCCCGGCCGAGGGGTCGGTGGGGGTGACCGTCGCGGGCTCGTCCGCCGCGGAGGCCGCGGTCATCGCGGACTTCCTCCGCCGTCGACACGTCCTGGACGGCGTCGACTACGCGGAGATGGCGGTGGTGACCCGCTCGCTGCCCCGGATGGCGGACGCGCTCTTCGCCGCCCTCGACGCCGCGGGGGTCCCTGTCGTGGACGCGGGTGCGGAGATCCCGCCCGCCCACGACCCCGTGGCGTCGGCGCTCCTGCTGCTGGTGCGCTCCGCGGTGGAGGGCGAGGCCGGAACCGATGCGGAACGGACACTGGCGATGCTCTCGGGACCGATCGGACGCGCCGACGCGGTGGCCATGCGACGCCTCCGACGCGGCCTGCGTCGCTCCGGGATCGGCGGGACCGAGCCGAGTGCGGACACACTGCGCCGGCTCGTGCTCGCGGAGGAGGACCGAATCCCGCCGGGCCTGACGGCGGTGGAGCTCGCGCCGGTGACCAGGGTCCGGCGAGCCCGCGCGGCGGTCCTGGCGGAACTCGGGGCGGGCGGCACCGCGGAGGAGGCCCTCTGGGCCGCGTGGTCGGCGTCGAGACTGGAGAGGCGCCTCGTCCGCCAGGCGGTCGCCGCCGACCCGTGGTCCCGGTCCGTGGACCGCTCGCTCGACGCGGTCGTGTCGCTGTTCGACCACGCCGCCGACTTCGTCGACAGGGTCCCCGGCGGGTCCGTCGCCCTCTTCTGCGACGTCGTCTCCGGCGAGGACCTGCCCGCCCCCGGACGCGCGGACACCAGAGCCCGTGGAGGGGCGGTCAGCGTCCTGTCCGCGCATGCGGCGGTGGGCAGGCAGTGGCGAGCCGTGGCCGTGTGCGGCGTGCAGGACGGGGTGTGGCCGGCACCCCGCCGGCGGTCCGGTCTCCTGGGAGTCGACGAGCTGGTCGACCTGACCGAGGTCGCCGGTGACGGCCCGGTGCCGTCCGAGGCCGAGCGGGCCGTGTCCTCCGCCGCCGCCCGGTCGGCCGAGGAACGTCGACTGTTCTACGTGGCGTGCTCCCGCGCGAGGGATCACCTGCTGGTGACCGCGGTCGAGTCGCCGGAGGAGGGCGACATCGCACCCTCCCGGTTCGTCGACGAGATCTCGGACCTGGCCACCACCACTCCCACCGCGGCGCCCGCCGGGGCGGTGGCAGGCCCGCCCCGGCACGCGCCGACCGTCTTCACGCTGCCGCACCTGGCCGTGGACCTGCGGGCGGCACTCCACGACCCGGCCACCGACCCCGCGGACGCCCGGCATGCGGCCGGACTCCTCGCCGGGCTCCGCGACGCCGGGGTGGAGGTCGCCGACCCGCGGACCTGGTTCGGCGCGGCCGAGCCGTCCTCGACGACCCCGGTGGTCACCTCGACGCCGGGCGAACCCCTCGCGGTCCTCTCACCCTCCGGTTTCGGTGCCCTGGAGGAGTGCCCCCTCCGGTGGTTCCTCCAGAAGGTGCGGGGCGACTCCTCGGACGCCGGATCGGCGGCCCCTCTCGTGCGGGGTTCGGCGGTCCACGCGCTGACACAGGCGGTGGAGGGAGGGATCCCGGAGGACGCACTTCGGGGGGCCGTGCGGCGACGGGCGGAAGCCCTCACGATGGCCCGTGGGTGGTTCGCCGAGCGGGGCGCGGAGTCGATGGTCGAGATGGCCGAGACCTTCCGACTGTGGCGTGCCTCGACGCGCGACCAGTACACCACCGCCGGGGTCGAGGAGGCGTTCGAGTTCGATGTCGACGGCCCGGTGCGGGTCCGCGGACGGATCGACCGGCTCGAGGCGACCACGGCGGGGCAGGTGATCCCGGTCGACGTGAAGACCTCCCGTGCCGCGGCGAGCCACGCCGAGGCCGCCGTGCACCCGCAGCTCGCCCTCTACCAACTCGCCGTCGCCGCCGGGGCTGTCGACTCCGCGGCCGGTCGGGCCCCCGGCGGAGGACTCCTGCTCTACCTGGCGGGCAGGGAGGGGCGCATGCCGGCCGAACGGATGCAGGATCCGCTCGGGACGGAGGCGGCGGAGGAACTCGCCCGGCGGGTGACGGCAGCGGGCCACGCGACCGTCGGACCGGCGTACACCGCGAGAGTAGGTCGCTGGTGCGAGCACTGCGACGTCAGATCCAGCTGCCCGGCGCAGCCCGAGGGCGAGCAGGTGATCGGGTGACCACGATGATCGAGCCCGACGTCATCGCCGACGCGCTCGGGATCCACCGGCCGACCGCCGAGCAGGCCGAGGTGATCTCGGGTCCGGCGGAACCGACACTGGTCCTGGCGGGAGCAGGTGCCGGCAAGACCGAGACGATGGCCGCCCGCGTGGTGTGGCTGGTGGCGAACGGATATGCCCGCCCGGGGGAGATCCTCGGGCTGACCTTCACCCGCAAGGCAGCGCAGCAGCTGTCCCGTCGCATCCGTCGGCGACTCGACGCGCTCGCGCGCAGTCCCCTGTGCACGGGTCCGGGGGCCGCTCCCGGGATAGCGGAGGCGATCCGCACCGAGGATCCACAGATCTCGACCTACCACGCGTTCGCCGGGACCCTGCTCGGGACGTACGGTCTGCTCGTCCCCGTCGAACCGGACTCGCGGCTGCTCACCCCCACCGCCGCCTTCCAACTCGCGCACGACGTGGTGTCGAGGTGGGAGAGCCCCCTGACGACCGGATCGAACCCCGGCCGGGTGACGCGCGACGTGCTCACGCTGGCGGGACAGCTGTCCGACCACCTCATCACCACGGAGGACCTGCGTACCGACCCCGACCTGATGACCACCCTCATCGCGACCCTGCCCCCCGGGCCGCGGCAACGCCAGACCCCCACCCGGTGGCTCCAGGAGACGGCGGACGTGCAGGGGCATCGCGACGAACTGGCGGATCTGGTGGACGCGGTCGCGGCCCGCATGCGCGCGGAGTCGGCGCTCGATCACGGTTCGCAGATGGCACTGTCCGCCACCGTCGCGCGCGACCACCCCCAGGTCGGCCAGGCCGAGCGCCGGGCGTTCCGGGTCGTCCTGCTGGACGAGTACCAGGACACCGGGCACTCGCAACGAGTCCTGCTCTCCTCCCTGTTCGGAGGTGGGGCGGGGCCCGTCCCGGCCGTCACCGCCGTCGGCGATCCCATGCAGTCCATCTACGGCTGGCGCGGGGCCTCGGCCTCGAACCTCGACCGTTTCCGCGAGGACTTCCCCCTTGCCGACGGTCGGCGGTCACACCTGCGCGAGCTCACCACCTCGTGGCGGAACCCACCCGAGGTCCTGACGCTGGCCAACCGGATCACCGCGCCCCTGCGCGACCGGCCGGGGGCGATCCCCGTCCCCGAACTGCGAGCCCGACCCGGCGCCGAGGCCGCCGACCTCAGGGTGGCCGTCCTGGACACCGCGTCGGACGAACGGGAATGGCTCGCGGACGCGATCGCCGCGAGATACAGCGCGGCCGCCCGAACCGGTCGCACGCCGACCGCTGCGGTACTGGTCAGACGCAACGGGGACTCCGCAGCGATCGCCGCCGCCCTCGAGTCGCGCGGCCTGGCCGTCGAGGTGGTGGGGGTGGGCGGACTGCTCGACGTCCCCGAGGTCGCCGACGTCGTCGCGCTGCTCACCGTGGTCTCCCGCCCGGGTGCGGGACCCGCACTGCTGCGCCTGCTCAGCGGTTCCCGGTTTTCCCTCGGAGCCGCGGACCTCGCCGCGCTCGCCCGGCGTGCCTCCCACCTGTCGCTACGCCGGTCCGCGGCCCCCGGCGGGGCGGTGGCCGCTCTCGATCAGCTGGAGGACATCCTCGACGGCATCGCCAGGGGGGAGGAGACCGACTCGGCCGGGCTCGCCGACGCCCTCGCCGACCCCGGCCCCGCAGCCGGTTACAGCGCGGACGGCGCCGCGCGCATCAGCGAACTCGCCGGGATCATCTCGGGCCTGCGTGCCCGCTCCTCGGCACCCCCCGCCCGCTTGGTCGCCGCCGCCGAGCAGGCGCTCGGGGTCGACGCGGAGGTCCGCCTACGCCAACGCGCGGGAGCCGGCGAGGCCCGCGAGCAACTCGATGCGCTGCAGGAGGTGGCGGCGGGGTTCCGGCCGGACCGGGGAACAGGACTGGACGCCTTCCTGGCCTACCTCGACCTCGCGCGCACGGTCGACGGCGGGCTCGCGCGCGGTGAGGTCGCCGCGACACCGGGGCGGGTCCAGATCCTCACCGTCCACTCCGCCAAGGGGCTCGAGTGGGAGATCGTGGCCGTCCCGCACCTGGCGCAGGGGGTCTTCCCGTCCGACCAGGCGCCACAGACCTCGGTGCGCACGGCGACCCAGGTACCCGAGCACCTGCGGGGGGACCGTGAATCGGAGGACAACCCCGGCGGCGTCCCTGTGCCCCGGCTCGACGACGTGACCGACCGGAAACTCCTGCAGGACGCGCTCGAGAGTCATGTCAAGCGGGTCCGGCGACGCTCACTGGACGAGGATCGGCGGCTGTTCTACGTGGCGGTGACACGAGCCGAGCAGACGCTGCTGCTGTCCGGGTCACACTGGATCGGAGGGGCCGCCACACCCAAGGGCCCGTCGGAGTTCCTCGACGAGGTCCTGGAGGCGTGCGGGGGAGACGAGCCACTGGGGGAGATCGATCACCTCGTCGTCACACCCTCCCCGACCAACCCCGCCACGACGACCGTCGTGGAGGCCACGTGGCCTCGACCGGCCGTCCCCGGCCGCGTCGCCGTCGCACGGGCGGTCGACGCGGCCGTGCCGGTGGACCCGGAGAACGAGGACCCGCCGGAATCGGGACCGGCACGCCGCTGGCACCTCGCCGCGGCACCGCTGCTGGCCGACGCGCGGCGGGCGGCCGAACAGCGGGACGAGGTGATCCTGCCCCGCCGGCTCACCGCGGGGCAGATGGTCGCACTGGCGTCCGACCCCCGGGAGTTCGCGGACCGTCTCCGCAGGCCGGTCCCGTTCCGTCCCGACCGCTTCGCCCGGCGCGGGACCCGCTTCCACCTCTGGCTGGAGCACCGCTTCGGCGCCACCCACCTCCTCGACATCGACGACCTGCCCGGCGCCGGCGACCAGGGCGCGGCCGACGGACTGTCCGAGGCGGACCTCACTGCACTGCAGGAGGCGTTCGAGGCATCCCGATGGGCACGGATGACACCCGAAGCGGTCGAGGTGCCCTTCGAGGTGGGGCTCGGCGAACACCTGTTGCGCGGACGGATGGACGCGGTGTTCACCGCCACCGCCAGCGCGGACACCGACGGCGACGACGACCCGGGGTGGATCGTCGTGGACTGGAAGACGGGACGGGTTCCCGCCGAGCGGGACATGCCCGCCGTCGCCCTCCAGCTGGCCGTCTACCGGTACGCCTGGGCCCAGATTGCCAGTGCCCGCCTGGGACGACCCGTGGGGCTCGACCGCGTGCGCGCCGCGTTCCACTACGTGCGTTCCGGGCGCACGATCGAACCGGCCCATCTGCCGGACGCCGACGAGCTGTCACGACTGCTCTCCGACGGGCCGGGGCGGGGTCGGTTGTTGTCCCGCGGCGGGCGATAGGCGACGATTCATGTCGATGACGGCACGGTCCCCGCGGGGGACGCGTCGCGGAAACGGAGTCCCATGGTGAAGAAGCGCGCACTGGCATCGCGGTTCCGTGGCCACGACCCGCTGGACGAGAGCCCCGACCACGCGCTCGTGGGCGTGGTGAGCATCCCGGAGCACAGTGAGACGCCGTGGCGGCTGATCGGCAAGCGAGTGCTGATGGCTGTGCTCACGCTGAGTCTGGCCGCCATCGTGGTCTACGTCGACCAGGACGGGTACGAGGGCGGAGGCGGCCCTGGCGGGCGAATCACGATCATCGACAGCTTCTACTACGCCACGGTATCCCTCTCGACCACCGGTTACGGGGACATCTCCCCGGTCACCCAGCAGGCGCGACTGCTGAACGCCCTCTTGATCACGCCGCTGCGCGTGCTCTTCCTCATCCTGCTCGTCGGCACCACCCTGTCGGTGCTCACCGAGCAGTCCCGTCAGGCCCTCAAGATCCAGCGATGGAGAACTCACGTGCGCAACCACACCGTCGTCGTCGGGTACGGCACCAAGGGCAAGTCCGCCATCGCGGCGATGCTCGCCGACGACACCGCCCCGGAGGACATCGTCGTCGTCGACACCGATCCCCAGGCACTCAAGGCCGCGGCCACCCACGGTCTGGTCACCGTCCACGGCTCGGCGACCCGGTCCGACGTTCTCAAACTGGCCGGACTCACCCGGGCCTCCGCTGTCGTGGTGGCCACCAACTCGGACGACACGGCCGTGCTGGTCACCCTCACCGCGCGGGAACTGGCACCGAACGCGAAGATCGTCGCGACGGTCCGCGAGAGCGACAACAAACACCTGCTCAAGCAGTCCGGCGCGGACTCCGTGGTCGTCTCCGCCGAGACCACGGGACGGCTCCTCGGCCTGGCCACCATCACCCCGACCGTCGTGGGGATGATGGAGGACCTGCTGACCCCCGACGAGGGCTTCTCCATCGCGGAGCGGCGGGTCGAGGAGTCCGAGGTGGGCGGCTCGCCCCGACACCTCGCCGAACTCGTGCTCGGGGTGGTGCGCAAGGGGCAGCTCATCAAGGTCAACGAGTCCGAGGCGGACGCACTCGAGAGCGGCGACCGGTTGCTCTACATCCGGATGGTCTCCGGCTGAGGCACGGGCAGCGCGAGGATGCCGAGGGGACCGGGCTACGCTCGGTGGCGCCCGTCACGCCCCCGCGAAAAGGACCCCACACGATGCCGCTGGACTTCACCCTCGACTCCGACCCGGTGCTCGCGGTGGCGGCACCCGACAGGGCTGCGCCCCTGCGGCAGGACACCGACGAACTGACCAGGGGATGGGCGACGGCTCGCGTCATGAAGGTGGACCGTCGCAACAGGTTCGCCGTCGAGCCGGCGCCCGGTGATCGGCAGCGGATCCGCCTGGAGCCCGCCCTGGACCTCGCGGACTCCCTCCCCGAGGAGGCGGTGTTCCTCGGGAGGACCGAGGACGCCCGGCACATCTGGGCGGTCCCGGTCGACGAGCTCCCCGCCGAGCCCGCGGTGACGTCGCTCCGCTCGTGCGGGGCCGACCTCGTCGAGGGTGACGGGTCGTTGGCCTCCCAGGCCATGGCCCTACTCGGGTGGCATCGCGACAACGTCCGCGGCCGCGAACGCACCCACCATCCGCGCCGGGTCGACGCGGGATGGGCGATCGAGGACCCGTTCCACGGTGGCCTCGAGTACCCACGGACCGACCCCGCCGTGATCTGTCTGGTCCACGACGGGGGACGACGAGTGCTCCTCGCCCGCCAGCCGATCTGGCCCGAGGGCATGTACTCGCACGTCGCCGGTTTCGTCGAGGCGGGGGAGTCCCTGGAGGGCTGCGTTCGACGTGAGGTCGCCGAGGAGGTGGGCGTGGTCGTCGACCGCGTGCGCTACCTGGGCAGCCAACCCTGGCCGTTCCCCCGGTCCCTCATGGTCGCATTCCACGCCATCGGCGACCCGGAGGCTCCGATCGTGCTCGAGGACGAGGAGATCAGTGAGGCCGCGTGGTTCGACGTCGGCCGGGTCCGTGACGCGCTGGCCGGCCGTGGCGACCTCATGGTGGCGCCGGCCGTCTCCATCGCGCACGTGATGCTGCAGTCCTGGGTCGCAGCGGTCGACGGCGACACCGACGCCTGAGGGTGCTGGTGCCCGGCGTCGCCCCCCGGCCCGGACGAGCGCGTCAGGCCCCGACGAGTTCGGCGAGCTTGGCGCGCACCTGCGAGGCCGTGGGATTGGTGGCGGTGGTGCCGTCCGAGTACAGCGCCGTAGGGACGACCCTGTTGCCGCCGTTCACGCTCTCGACGAAAGCGGCGGCATCGGCGTCCGCCTCCACGTCGACCTCGGTGTAGCCGATCGCCTTCTCGTCCAGCAGCTTCTTGAGCCGCGTGCAGAAGGGGCACCACGTGGTGGTGTACAGGGTCAGGGCGCCGGCATCGTCGTTCGTCGTCACATCGCTCATGACGGGGTGTAACGCGCACGACCGCGGGAATCATCCCCGGGGGGAGGCCGCGGACGCGATGTCGGAGGCGGATGCCACGATGGGTGCGTGAGTGACATGCGGCGCGGACGGGGAGATGGTCGCGGACGGGGAGACGGTGCGGAGTCGGCCCTCGAGGGTCTCGACCCGCAGCAACGCCGTGCCGTGCTGGCCCCGCGGGGTCCCGTGTGCATCCTCGCCGGCGCCGGGACCGGCAAGACCCGCACGATCACCAGGCGTATCGCCCACCTGGTCACGACCGGGCACGTCCGCGGTGACCAGGTGCTGGCGGTGACGTTCACCGCCCGCGCCGCCGGGGAGCTGCGCATGCGGTTGGCGGGGCTGGGAGTCGCGGACGCCGGGACGGGACCCGTACAGGCCCGGACCTTCCACTCGGCCGCCCTGCGGAACCTGTCGTACTTCTGGCCACGGGTGTACGGGGAGGAACCCTGGCAGCTGTTGGACGGGCAGTTCCGCGCGGTCGCCCAGGCGGTGCGCCGGGTCGGCCTGGACCCCGCCACGGAGACCATCCGCGACGTGCTGACCGAGATCGGCTGGGCCAAGTCCAGCCTGCTCACCCCGGATACGTACGCGGAGCAGGCCGTCGCACTGGGTCGCGACCTGCCGGTGCCGGCCCCCGAGGTCGCGCGCGCGTTCCGGGCATACGAGGACCTCAAGGTCTCCGGACCGGTCCGGATGCTCGATTTCGACGATCTCCTGAGCCACATGGCCGAACTCGTGGAAGAGGTCCCGGCGATCGCCGAGGAGTTCCGGGACCGCTACCGCTGCTTCGTCGTCGACGAGTTCCAGGACGTCACGCCGGCCCAACAACGGCTGCTCACCGCGTGGCTGGGCAGGAGGGACGACCTGACGGTGGTCGGTGACGTCAACCAGACCATCTATTCGTTCGCCGGCGCAGAACCGGACTTCCTGCTCGGCTTCGCGGACCGCTACCCGGGTGCCACCGTCGTGCGCCTGGAGTCCGACTACCGCTCCACGCCTCAGGTCGTGGACCTGGCCAACGCGGTGATCAGCGCCGGCAGCGGCCGGTTCCGCAGCGCCGGGCTCACCCTGCGGGGAATGCGGCCGCCGGGCCCCGAGCCGGTCCTCGCCGAGTACCCCGACGAGGACGCCGAGGCGGAGGCGGTGGCGGGGGCCGTCGCCGATCTCGTCCACGGCGGGATGGACCCTTCGGAGATCGCGGTGCTGTACCGCATCAACGCCCAGTCCGAGCGGGTCGAGGCGGCCCTGGACGAGGCCGGGATCGGATACCGGCTCAAGGGGGGCGAGGGCTTCTTCGAGAGGCCGGTGGTCCGTCGGGCCATGTCGGCGATCGACCGACTGATCGACGGCTCGGACGAGGCGCGGGCGCAGGCGTACTCCCAACTGGCGGACCCCACGGAGATCGTCGCAGTCATCAGGCAGGCGCTCGAGCCCCTCGGTCTCACCGCCGCCGAGCCGTCCGGTGCCCAGGCCAGGGAGACCTGGAATTCACTGAACTCGCTGGTGGGGCTCGCCGAGGAGATCGCCACGGCCGAGGCTCGCGAGGGCCTGCTACCGGTGGTCGCGGGGCTTCGAGAACGGGCGGCGGCACGTCACGCCCCGGACGAGCGGGGTGTGACGCTGGCGTCGTTCCACGCCGCCAAGGGGCTCGAATGGGACGCGGTGTTCCTCATCGGAGTCCACGAGGGGAGTTTGCCGATCAGCCACGCGATCAACGCCGGACCGGACGCGATCGAGGAGGAGCGGCGCCTGCTCTACGTGGGCGTCACCCGCGCCCGCGAGCACCTGACCGTGTCGTGGAGTCGGAGTCGACGCGCCGGTGGCCGGGCCGGCCGACGCCCCAGCCGCTTCCTCGACCCCGTTCGCCCGGCCCAGTCCCCGGTCGGACCGCGCGGGTCCACCGACACCTCGGACAAGAGACGGTGCCGCGGGTGCGGGGAGAAGCTCACCGGGCCCATGCACCGCGCGCTCGGGCTGTGCCCGGAATGCTCGGTGGAGGTCGATACCGGCCTGTTCGAACGACTGCGGGACTGGCGCAAGGAGACCTCCGAGCGGATCGGCAAACCCGCCTACACGGTGTTCACCAACGACACGCTCGCCCAGATCGCCCGGGAGCGGCCCGCCGACACCCGCGCACTGGGCCGGATCGGCGGGATCGGGGCGCACAAGCTGAGCGAGTACGGCGACGACGTGCTGAGGCTAATCCGCGCCACCTGAACCCGCGCCGCGCGGGAGGATCCCCGAGCCGGGGGCTGGTCAGCCCTCGTCGGGGAAGATCTCCGGCATCCAGCGCTGCACGATCTCCCGGTACGGGGCGGACGCCTCGAGTTGGCACAGCATGCCCACCGACGCGGACAGCACCCGGTGGATCAGGACGTACTCGCGCGGCAGGGTGAACGAGCGGGAGGTCCGGAACTCCCGCCCCGACACGTCCCCGTAGACGGACATGATGCTCTGCATCCACGCGCGGCTGAAGTGGAAAACAGGCTCGCGCATCGGCTCGATGAACGGGTTCAGGAACGCCATCGCGTCGGCGGGGTCGAGGCCGTTCCGGCCGACGTATCCGGCCCGGGTCATCAACCGGACCAGTTCCGCGGAATCGCCGGCCTGGGCGAGCCGCATCATGGAGGTGAGGACCTCGGGCACGCCCTCGGGCAGCGGGATCGACGCGCCGAAGTCCAGGACCACCAGCCGACCGTCATCGGCGAGCAGGAAATTACCGGGGTGGGGATCACCGTGCATCATCCGGGCACGGGTGGGGGAACTGAACTGGAATTCGGTGAGGAGCTCGCCGGCCCGGTTGCGTTCCTCGGGGGTGCCGTCGCTGGAGATACGGCTCAGGGCCCGCCCGTCCACCCATTCGGTAACGAGCACCTTCGGCGACGAGGCCAGCACAGAGGGCACCCGGAAGAGGCGATCGTCGCGATAGGCGGCCGAGAACACCCGCTGGGTGTCGGCCTCCGCGCGGTAGTCGAGTTCGCTCACGGTGCTGTCGTAGAGCTCATCGATGATACCCCTGATGTCGGTGCCAGGGTTGAGCGGCCGGAACAGGGGAGCCAGTCGCCGGAGTTGCCGTAGGTCCGAGCGGAGGGCCTCGTCCGCGCCGGGATACTGGATCTTGACGGCCACCTCCCGACCGTCGGACCAGACGGCGCGGTGGACCTGCCCGATGGAGGCGGCCGCGGCGGCGTCACCGTTGAATTCTGCGAACCGCTCGCGCCAGCGCAGCCCGAGCTGGGCGTCGAGGACCCGCTCCACCTCGGCGGCGGGCATGGGTGGAGCCTCGGCCTGCAGCTTGGTGAGGGCCTCCCGGAACGGCTCGGCGTACTTGTCGGGCATCCCGGCCTCGAACACGCTCAGGGCCTGGCCGACCTTCATGGCGCCGCCCTTGAGTTCCCCGAGGACGGCGAAGACCTGCTCGGCGGCGTGACCGGCCAGTTCCTCGCTCAGATCCCCGTCACCCCGCCCGAGGGCGCGTCGACCGAGTGAACCGGCGGCGCGACCGGCGATGCCCAGTGGGAGTCCCGCGAGGCGTGCTGCGCGGCGGGACGAGGTGCGGGGTAGGTCGGACACGCCTTCAATCATGACAGAGGACGGACATGCGGGGCGGCGCCACAGTCGCAGCCTGCGTCGGCCTGCCATTCGAGCCGGCGCCACAGTCCCTCGGACGGATTGATCTCCACGGTGGCACCGATGGTCTGGAGCCTGGTGCGGGGTTCGCGGCTGGCGGCGACCTCCGCCAGCACCAGGGCTGCGGCGGCGGTGAGGGCGGGAACGGCCGCGTCAGGGCTGTGTCCGATGAGTTGCGCGGCGACGAACGGCCACCGCGGGTCCCGGCGGGCGCGGTACAGGTCGGTGCAGCGCAGACACGGGGTGACACCCGGCACCACGGTCGGGCCCACCACCACACGGCCGTCCCGGCAGTACACGTGCATGTGCGCCTGCCCGGACCGGGCGAGTGCGGTGGTGACCACCGGATCCACCGAGACGGTGCCGGTGAGGATGACCAGGTCGGGGGCCCTGCCCCGGCGGAACCAAGGCGGCCGCTCGGCGTCGAGCGTCAAGCCCGGGCTGGGGCCGGTGGTCACACGACAGCCGTTGACCGACAGCGGCCCCCGAAGCACCTCCGAGATCTGGCCGACCCCCAGGATGTGGACCCGACGCACCGGCGCGGGCCTAGGAGTGGGGCCCGTCGCGTGCGCGTCTGCGTCCGTGTCTGCTCCCGGTTCCGTCGGGTCGAGTCGTAGATGACCGAGGTCGGCCAGGTGGACGAGGATCCGGGCCACGGTGGACATCCCCGACGCGTCGATCCCCGCGCGGGCGGCCACGTCGTCGAGATGGGCCCCGCCGTCGAGGCCGCGGAGTAGTGCAGTGAGGCGGCGGGCGCCCACAACGGCGGGGGCGTCGACCACCACCGCGCGGTCAGGTGCCAGTCCCACCTGGACGGTGTGGTCATCCCGCGCGACGACCACGGTGCCGGGACGCAGGGTGGCCCGGACCCGGGAGACCGGGGCCTCGGCCTGAGCGGCGATGACGGGGGCGGCGGTGCGCGGGGAGACGGGCGCCACCGCCGCGGTTCCGGTGCCGGCCTCGGTGGCGGCGCGTGGAGGGTCGTCGGCGGGAGCGGTCACTGGGGTCACGGGGCACATCGTGGCACGCGACGACCGTGTCCGGACGCTGCTCGTGCCTCGTTGTCCACAGGCCCCGGTCTCGTCGGCGCCTGTGGATAACCGCACCGTGTCGGGTGGTCTACCGTGGTCCGCGTGTCGCCAGCCCCACGCCCCGCCGCCGCGTCCGCGAGCCCACCGTCACCCGGCCCGGGCCCGGCACCGGCGCTACCCACCGAGCCTGATGATCCTCGGATCGAGGTCCGCCGCTCCACACGCCGCAGGAGGACGGTCTCAGCTCGGGTGGAGGGCGAGACCGTGGTGGTCCTCATGCCGGCGGGGCTGCCGCGCGCGGAGGAACGACGTCTCATCACCGACATGCTCGGCCGGCTCGCCCGGTCCGGTCGCCGCAAGGGTCACCGGGCGTCCGATGCGGACCTGATGCGGCGCGCCACGGAGCTGTCGACGAAGTGGCTGGAGGGTCGGGCGCGGCCGGCATCGGTGCGGTGGGTGCCGGCGATGACCACCCGCTGGGCGTCCTGTTCACCGGATTCCGGGGAGCTCCGGATCAGCGAGACGCTGCGGGACGTGCCTGCTTACGTGCTGGACTACGTCGTGATGCACGAGCTGGTCCACCTCGTCGTCCCCGGGGGTCACCCGCCCGAGTTCTGGGAGGTGGTGCGCAGGTATCCGCGTACCGAACGGGCGATGGGGTACCTGGAGGCCTACTCGCGGGTGCTCAGGCAGGGGGCCGGGTCGGACGCCCCCGGTGGCGGCCGGGGACCGTCGGCGAGGGCGTGGGCGACCTGGTCGAGGGCGACGACGACGAGACCGGCCAGTACTAGGTCGGCCCGCCCGTCACGACGCCCGCCGATCAGGCCCCGTCGTGCGGCCCCTCTGAGCCTGAACCCTCGGAGCCTGACCCCTCCGGAGTCTGAACCCTCGGAGCCTGACCCCTCGGAGCCTGACCCCTCGGAGCCGGAACCTTAGGAGCCGGAGCCGTCAGAGCCGGAACCCGGGCCATTCGGGCCTGAGGCCTCGGGTCCGCCGTCGCCTGTCCCGCCGGCCTCTCCGGTCCCGCCACCCGATTCGCGGAGAAAGCGCTCGATCTCGTCGACGCCGCTGGAGTCCCCGGTCGACTCGTCGAGGAGCCGGTCGATGACGGCGGCGGGGTTCTCGAGGTCCTCGCCGACGGGCAGCAGGTCGGGGTGGCTCCACAGCCCGTCGCGGCGTTCGGTGCCCACGGCCTCCCCGACCCGGCGCCACAGCTCGGAGGCCTCACGCGCCTTGCGTGGACGCAGTTCGAGTCCGACGAGCGAGGCGAAGGCCTGTTCGGCGGCGCCGCCGGTCGCCCGGCGCCGCAGCCACATCTCGCGGAGCTTGTCGGCGCTGGGCAGCCGGTCGCCGACCGCCGCGGCGACGACGGCGTCGACCCAGCCCTCGACCAGCGCGAGCAGCGTCTCGAGCCGGCCGAGCGCGGCCTCGTTGACGTTGGTCACCTTGGGACCGATCGCCCCGGCGCCGCCGGAGAGCAGCTCCTGGAGCTTGGCGGGGTCCTGCAGGATGGACGGGTCGAGCCCGGAGGCGAGGTCGTCGAGCCCGGAGGTGTCCACGCGGATGCCGCGCGCATATTCTTCCACGGTGGCCAGGAACCGGGCGCGCAGCCAAGGGGTGCCGGCGAACAGCCGCAGGTGAGCGGCCTCCCGTGCGGCGAGGAAGACCACGACCTCCTGCCGGGGCAGTTCCAGCTCGTCGGCGAACTCGTCGATCGCGGCCGGGCTGAGTGCGGCCACCCCGTCGTCGCCGAACGGGATCCCGACCTCGGAGGAGAACAGCACGGCCGGCGCGAGCTTGCCCAGCCCCTGTCCGAGCTGCATGCCGAAGCCCATGCCCCCCATCTGGTCGAGCATGCCGAGCAGCGGGCCGGCGAGCTGGCGCGCCTCCTCGGGCATTGCGCCCTTGGTGGCCGAGTTCATCTGCTCGGCCACGGGCGTGCAGATCTTCTCCCAGGTGGGCAGGGAGTGCTCGACCCACTGCTGGGGCGTCCACACCTCGGTGCGGTGCACACCGGAGGGGAACTGGGTGGTCTCGTCGAGCCACAGTTCGGCCAGGCGGACCGATTCCTGCGCGGCGGTGCGCGAGGCATCGGTGATCACGGGCGTACGACCGAGGGACTGGAGGGCGACCGTCCGCGCCAGCTGGTAGTTCACGGGGCCCGAGCTGCCCGGTCCGGACATTGCCGACCCCATGGAGCCGAGCATCTGTCCGAACTGGGAGAGCATCTGGCCGAAATTGCCGAACTGCGAGGGATCGAAGCCGCCGGGACCGCCGGGACCGCCCTGGCCGCGGTCGCGGTCGTCGTCGCGCCCGTCGTCGTCGGAAGCGGAGAAACCGAAGGGCTGGTTCATGCCACAACGGTACAGCGTGCAGGGGTGGGGGGTCCGGCCGCGACGCGGCCGGCCGCGGGTGCGGTCTACCCTTGCCCCGTGAGTCGTCGCCTGTTCACCGTTCTCGCCGCGCTGGTACCTGCGGTGCTGCTGCTCGTCCTGGCGACGTCGGCCACCGTCCCCCTGGTGTCGATGGGTCCCGGACCCACCTACGACACCTTCGGTACGGCGGAGGTGGAGACGGAGGGCGGCGACACGGAGCGGGTTCCGGTGGTCGACGTGGCGGGCAGGGAGGCGGACGAGACCGCCGGGTCCCTGTTCATGACGACGGTGGCGGTCCGTGATCGTCTGACGCTGCTCGACGCGATGCGGTTCTGGGTGGATCCGGCGCAGGTGGTGGTGCCGCGCGACCAGGTGTTCCCGCCGGACCGGTCACGCGACGAGGTGCGCGAGTCGAATGCCGCGGAGATGGTTGGTTCGGAGAACTCCGCCGAGGCCGCCGCGTACCGCTTCCTGGGAATCCCCATGCAGCCGCGCGTCGAGGGGGTGGAGCCGGACGGCGCCGCCGCCGGGCGGCTGCGCCCGGGCGACGTGCTGACCTCCGTGGACGGGGAATCCGTCGACGACGCCACGGCCGTGGTGGACCGGGTGGGTGAGCGCCGCGCGGGTGACGAGGTCCGCATCGGGTTCACCCGTGAGGGCCGTGAGGAGACGACGACGGCGACGTTGCAGTCCGCGGGACCGGACGGCGATCCCGAACAGGGCCGACTGGGCATCCTGGTGGGTGACACCCCGGCGGACGGTACCGACGTCGACATCTCGGTGGACCCCGCGGTGGGCGGCCCCTCGGCGGGCCTGGTGCTGGCCGTCGCGATCGTCGACAAGCTGTCGCCGGGTGAGGCCACCGGGGGCGCGCGGGTGGCCGGGTCGGGCACCATCCGTCCCGACGGGACGGTGGGTCCTATCGGTGGTATCCGGCACAAAATTCGGGCGGCCCACGAGGCGGGAGTGAGCGAATTCCTGGTCCCCGCGGCCAACTGTGCGGAGGCTGTGCAGAGCCCGCCGGAGGGTATCCGGCTGATTGAGGTGGAGACGCTGGAGGGCGCACTGGAGGCGCTGGAGTCGGCGGCTTCCGGGGGGCAGCCACCGACCTGCGGCTGAGGCGCGGCTTTTCCGTAAGGTGGGGGTCACGAGCATGTCCGCCCCAGCAGTGCAGGAGCTTTCCAGGTGTCCGTCCGCCCACCCGGCAATTCCCCCGGTCGGCCGATCGCGATCTCTCGTCGCGGTCGGGCCGTCGCAGTCGCCGTCGTCGTCCTCATCCTCCTCATCCAGGTCCTGCCCAGGCTGAACACCGCCTACACGGATTGGCTGTGGTTCGGCAGTGTCGACGCCACCAGCGTGTTCCGGACCGAGCTGCTGGCGCGGCTCGGTCTTTTCGTGGCGGTCGCCCTCCTGGTCGGCCTGGCGGTGGGCGCCGGCATTCTGCTGGCCTACCGGTTCCGCCCGGTGTTCCTGGCGCAGGCGGGGATGCCGGACGCGCTGGCCCGCTACCGGGCGGCCATGGGGGCCTCACCCGGCAGGACCGTGCTCTGGATCCCGGTCGTCCTGGCGATCCTGGCGGGGTCGGTCGCGCAGACCGGGTGGCAGACCGTGCTCGCGTTCTTCAACTCGACGCCGTTCGGTGAGACCGACCCCCAGTTCGGTCTGGACATCTCCTTCTACGCCTTCGAGCTCCCGATGTGGCGCGCGATCGTCACGTGGCTCATGGTGGCCGTCGTGCTGGCCTTCCTGGCCAACCTGTTCACCCACTACCTCTTCGGCGGACTGCGGCCCGGCGCGCGCGAGGGTGCCCTCACCCGCGCCGCCCGGATCCAGCTGGTGACCCTCGCGGGGCTGTTCGTGCTGGCCAAGGCCGCCGCGTACTGGCTGGATCGCTACGAGCTGCTGTTCAGCGAGAACAGCACGTTCACCGGCGCCAGCTACACCGACGTCAATGCCCTGATGCCGGCGAAGATCTTCATGTTCTCGGTGGCGCTGGTGTGCGCGGCCGCGTTCTTCTCCGCCATCGTGATCAGGGATCTGCGGATCCCCGCGCTGGCCACCGTCCTGTTGCTGTTCTCCGCGCTCGTGGTGGGGTCGGCGTGGCCGCTGGCCGTCGAGCAGTTCTCGGTGAAGCCCAACCGTGCCGAGAAGGAACGGGAGTACATCGCGCGGAACATCGACGCGACGCGCGCCGCGTACGACATCGGTGAGGAGCGGGTCACCTACATCGACAACTGGGGGGCGGCCGATCCGAACCCCCGCGAGGCGGCCTCGGATCTCACGACACTGTCCAACGTCCGCGTGCTCGACCCGAACGTCCTGGCGCCGACGTTCACCCAGCTGCACCAGTTGCGCAACTTCTACGGTTTCCCCGAGACGCTGGGCATCGACCGTTACACGATCGACGGCGAGATGCGGGACTTCCTCGTGGCCGCGCGTGAGCTCAACCCCGAGTCCCTGCAGGCCAACCAGCGGGACTGGATCAACCGTCACACGGTGTACACGCACGGCAACGGGTTCGTGGCCGCACCGGCCAACCGGGTCAACGAGATCGCCGACGACGCGGGTTCGGACCGCGGCGGCCTGCCGAACTTCCAGGTCTCGGACCTGGAGGCCATCTCCAGTGGCCAGGAGATGATGATCCCGGTGACCCAGCCGCGGACCTACTTCGGTCCGCTCATCGCGCAGGCGGACCCCGACTACGCCATCGTGGGGGACAACGGCGACGGGCCCCGTGAGTACGACACCGACACCGAGCAGTACACCTACACCGGCGAGGGCGGCGTCCCGGTCGGCGGATGGGTCAACCGTATCGCCTACTCGCTCAAGTTCGCCGAGCGCAACATCCTGTTGTCCAGCATCCTCGGCGACGATTCGAAGATCATCTACGACCGCGACCCGCGGGACCGGGTGCAGAAGGTGGCCCCGTGGCTGACCACGGACACCAACACCTATCCGGCGGTGATCGACGGCCGTATCAAGTGGATCGTCGACGGGTACACGACGCTCAAGACCTACCCGTACGCCGAGCTCAGCTCGCTGGAGGCCATGACCTCGGACTCCCTCAACGACGCGAGCGGTCGGGTCCTGCCGGACGAGGAGGTCTCCTACATCCGCAACTCGGTCAAGGCGACCGTCGACGCGTACGACGGCACCGTCGACCTGTACGCGTTCGACGAGTCGGACCCGGTGCTGCAGACGTGGATGAAGGCGCTGCCGGACATCGTGCAGCCACGTGAGGCGATCTCCGAGGAGTTGGAGGAGCACCTGCGCTACCCGGAGGACCTGTTCAAGGTGCAGCGTGAGCTGCTGGCCAAGTACCAGGTCGATGATCCGGGCCAGTTCTTCACCAACGACGCCTTCTGGTCGGTGCCGTCCGATCCGACGGTGACCTCGTCGATCCAGAACCCGCAGGGCCCGCCCGCGGGCGGCCCCGCCGGTGGTCCGGCCGGCAGTCCCGCCGGTGGTCCCGCCGGCGCCCAGACCGTCGACCGTGACGGGCCGGCCCAGCCGCCGTACTACGTGGTGGCCTCCGATCCGACCGACCCGGAGTCCGACGAGCCGTCGTTCCAGCTCATCTCGGCGTTCCGCGGCTATGAGCGTGAGTTCCTCGCCGCGCACATGACGGCGAGCTCGGACCCCGAGACCTACGGACAGATCACGGTGCGGGTCCAGCGGCCGACCGAGCCGCTCTCCCAGGGCCCGAACCAGGCGCAGGACATCATGATCGCCTCGCCGGCGATCGCCGAGGACCGCCGACTGTGGGGTGAGACCGCCGAGATCACGGAGGGCAATCTCCTGGCGCTGCCGTTGGCGGACGACTCGGTCCTCTATGTGGAGCCGATCTACACCCAGCGCAAGGACCAGGACTCCGCGTTCCCGAGGCTGCTGCGGGTGATGGTCTCGTACGACCGTGCGGTGGGCTACGCGCCCACGCTCTACGAGGCGTTGCGGCAGGTCGGGATCGAGGCAGACCCGGACGTCGTGCGTATCGACGAGAGCGGTGAGGCGGAGGCCGAGGCCGAGGAGGGCGCCGCGCGGCCTGCGCAGGGCACCGCTCCGCGGCCGTCGTCGCCGGCCACCGGGGGAGGCGCTGACGACTCCGAGCGGGCAGCCGCTGTGCGCGAGCTCAACTCGGCGCTGAACGCGGTCCGCTCGGCCCAGAGCGGGGGAGACCTCTCCGATCTGGGGCAGGCGCTCGAGGACCTGCAGGCCGCTGTCGACGCCTATCAGGGCCTGGGGAACTGACGTGACCTGCGGCGATGGGTGCGGAGGTGTGAGTTACGTCATCTTCTAGTCGTCGAGCGTCCACCGATTTGCAATGTCCGGTGAATGGCACGTAGTGTCATAGACGCAAACGACGCGGGGTGGAGCAGCTCGGTAGCTCGCTGGGCTCATAACCCAGAGGTCGCAGGTTCAAATCCTGTCCCCGCTACCACGCACCAGGCCCGGTTCCCGAGAGGGAGCCGGGCCTGAGGTCATTTCTGGAGTTGTCTCGTTCGAGTTTGCCGACGCCGTGGTCGGGAGTGCGGACCACGTAGCTGCCTCCGGAGCGCTCGTCGCGCCTGTCCTCGTGTTCCGGCCCACGCAGCGGTTCGGTCCTCGTATGGTGGACAGGTGTCTGTTCGCATGTCCGATGCGGCCACGACGACGCCCCGTGACGGCAGGAGAGCCACATGACCACCTCACTCGACCGCGATGCCCTGTTGATCGGCACCCAGTGGCGTTCCCCCGCCACCGATGACGTGATCGAGGTGATCAGCCCGCACACCGAGGAGGTCGTCGCCCGCGTGCCCGAGGGCTCGGTGGCGGACATGGACGCCGCGGTGGCCGCCGCGCGCGAGGCCTTCGACCACGGCCCGTGGCCCCGCATGAGCCCCGACGAGCGGATCGAGGTCGTCGCCAGGCTGTCCGCCCTGTACGCGGCGAAGCTCGATGACATGGCGACCGTCATCTCCACGGAGATGGGTTCCCCGATCTCGTTCAGCAAGCTCGCCCAGGCGCCCGCCCCGTGGATGCAGATCGAGGCCTTCCTCACCATCGCGCGTGAATTCCCGTGGGAGGAGACCCGCCCCGGCGTCCTCGGCGGGGAGGTGCTGGTGCGACACGAGCCCGTGGGCGTGGTCGCGGCGATCCCGCCGTGGAACGTCCCCCAGTTCACGGTCCTGTCCAAGCTGATCCCGGCCCTGCTGACGGGGTGCACGATCGTGGTCAAGCCGGCGCCGGAGACGCCGCTGGACACCTACCTGCTGGGCGAACTGCTCATCGAGGCGGGCGTGCCCGAGGGCGTCGTGAGCATCGTCGCCGGCGGCCGCGAGGTGGGCGAGCACCTGGTGCGGCACCCCGCGATCGACAAGGTGGCGTTCACCGGATCCACCGCGGCGGGCCGGAAAATCGGCGCGATCTGCGGCGAGCAGCTCAAGCGCTGCTCCCTCGAGCTGGGCGGCAAGTCCGCGGCGATCGTGCTCGACGACGCGGACCTGACGACCGTGGTCGAGGGGCTCAAGTTCGTCGGCGTGATGAACTCCGGCCAGGCGTGCGTGGCACAGACCAGGGTGCTGGTGAGTCGCGACCGCCACGACGAGGTGGCACAGGCGCTGGCCGACGGCATCGGGTCGATGGTGGTGGGGGACCCGCTCGACCCGGCCACGGAGATCGGGCCGATGGTCGCCCGTCGCCAGCAGGAGCGGGTGAACTCCTACATCGAGATCGGGCAGCAGGAGGGTGCGACGCTGCTCGCCGGGGGCTCCGACCGCCCCGACGGCCTGGACACCGGCTGGTACGTACGACCCACGGTCTTCGGTGGCGTCGACAACTCGATGCGCATCGCGCAGGAGGAGATCTTCGGCCCCGTCATCTCCGTGATCGCCTACGACGACGTCGACGACGCCGTCCGGATCGCCAACGACTCCGAGTACGGACTGGCGGGCACCGTGTGGACCGCCGACCGGGAGGCAGGGCTGGGCGTCGCGCGACGGGTCCGGACCGGCACCTACGGCGTGAACACCTACACGATGGATTTCTCCGCCCCGTTCGGCGGCTTCAAGGCATCCGGGGTGGGGCGCGAGTTCGGCCCCGAGGGGCTGGCCCAGTACACCGAGCTCAAGTCCGTCTACCTTGAGCAGAGCTGACCGTGGCGGGGGACGAGAGGACGACGGGCCTGTCGGTACGGGACACAGATCGGGTCCGCACCCTGACCCTGGCGCGCCCCGATGCCCTCAACGCCTTCAACGAGGCGCTGTACGACGCGGTCACCGAGGCATTGCACGACGCCGCCGCCGACCCCACGGTCGCGGTGGTCCTGCTCACCGGTGAGGGCCGGGCGTTCAGCGCGGGCACCGACCTGCTGGAGATGGGTGAGCGGATCACCAACCCCGACTTCGTCCCCGGCGAGCACGGATTCCTGGGACTCGTCGACGCGCTCGCCGGGTTCGACAAGCCGCTGGTCCTGGCGATCAACGGGCTCGGACTGGGTATCGGCATGACGATCATCGGGTTCGCCGACCTGGTGTTCATGGCCGACGACGCCCGGCTCAAGTGCCCGTTCACGAGCCTGGGGGTGGCGCCCGAGGCGGCGTCGAGCTACCTGCTGCCCAGGCTGGTGGGTCGGCAGAACGCCGCGTGGGCCCTGCTGTCCTCGGAGTGGATCACGGCCCGCGAGGCCCACGAGATGGGACTGGTCTGGCGGCTGTGCGCCCCCGCTGAACTCCAGCAGGTCGCCGGCGAGCACGCCGCACGGTTGGCGCGGCTCCCGATCTCGAGTCTGCGGGCGGTCAAGCGGACGATGACCGAACCACTGACGCGCCAGATCGCAGACGCCCGCGAACGGGAGAACCGGGCATTCGCCGACCTCATGGGTGGGCCGGCGAACGCGGAGGCGCTGGCGGCATTCGCCGAAGGGCGCACGCCGGACTTCGCCTCGTTACCCGACGGGTCCTGACCCCGGCGCCTGCGACGATCCCGCGCCCGCCCGCCCGTCCTCGCCGGAGCCGGGTGGCCCACCATGGTGGCGTGACGCCCGATCAGGAGAGCCCCACCCGTCCGGTCGACGTGGTGGTGATCGGCGCCGGCCAGGCCGGACTGTCGGCCGGCTACCACCTCAGGCGGCGGGGGTTCGCGCCGGTCGGCCGTGCCGAGGCGGGGGAGCGCACCTTCGTCATGCTCGACGCCGAGGACGCCCCCGGCGGGGCCTGGCGGCACCGCTGGGAATCCCTCACCATGAGCACGGTCAACGGCATCTTCGAACTGCCGGGCCGACCCGTCCCCGATGTCGACCGCACCGCCCCGAGTCGGGACGTCCTGCCGCCCTACTTCGCCGACTACGAGAACCGATTCGGGCTCGACGTCCGGCGGCCGGTCCGCGTGCGCTCGGTCCGCAGACCCACGCCCGGGCGGGACGGGCCGGAGTCCGACCACCTCGTCGTCGTCACCGATCCGAGCGGTGACACCCGCCCTGAGGCCTGGGCGGCGCGCTACGTCATCAACGCCACCGGCACCTGGACCCGACCGTTCTGGCCGTACTACCCCGGCCAGGAGACGTTCCGCGGCCGACAGCTCCACGTCCACGACTACGTCGACGCCGAGGAGTTCGCCGGACAGCGCGTCGTGATCGTCGGCGCCGGCATCTCCGCCACCCAGCTGCTCGAGGAGATCTCGCGCGTCGCCGACACCCTCTGGGTGACCAGGCGGGAGATCGAGTGGGAGACGGACCCCGCCCCGGAGAACTTCTCCGCCGCGATCGACCGGGTCGCCGATCGCACCGCGCAGGGACTTCCCCCGCAGAGCATCATCCGCGTCACCGGCATGTACCGCGCCCCGTGGATCGAGCGCGCCGACGAGCGCGGTGTCCTGGTCCGACACCCCATGTTCACCCGCATCGAACCCGACGGGGTCCGGATGCCCGACGGGCGACACGAACCGGCGGACGTCATCCTCTGGGCGACCGGATTCCGACCCGCGGTCGCCCACCTCGCGCCCCTGGGCCTGCGCACCCCCGAGGGGGGCATCCGGGTGGCGGAGGGCCGGGCCCTCGACGAGCCGAGGCTGTTCCTCATCGGCTACGGCCCGTCCCAGTCGACCGTGGGGGCCAACCGAGCGGGCCGTGACGCCGTCCGGGCGATCGTCGCCGAGCTCTAGTTGTCGCCGACGACCTCTAGAGGGTCCGCGAGATGAGCTCCTTCATGATCTCGTTGGTGCCACCGTAGATCTTCTGCACGCGGGCCGAGGCGTACATGCGGGCGATCGGATACTCCGTCATGAAGCCGTAACCACCGAAAACCTGCAGGCAGCGGTCGATGATCTCGCACTGCTTGTCGGTGCAGTAGTACTTGGCCATCGACGCCGTCGACGGGTCCAGTTCACCCTTGAGATGCAGGCCGATGCAGTGATCCAGCAGGGTGCGCGAGGCGAGCGCCTCGGTCTTGCACTCGGCCAGTTCGAAACGCAGGTTCTGGAACTTGAGGATGGGCTTGCCGAACGCCTCGCGCTCCTTGGCGTAATCCGTCGCCAGCCTCACGGCGGTCTCGGCCGCCGCGACCGCGGTCACCGCGATGATGAGGCGCTCCTGCGGGAGCTGCTGCATGAGCTGGATGAACCCCTGGCCCACGCCCTCCTCGCCACCCAGGGCGTTCCCGGCGGGCACGCGCATGTCGTCGAAGAACAGCTCCATCGTGTCCTGGTACTTCAGGCCGATCTTGTCGAGCTTGCGGCCGCGGTCGAAGCCGGGCAGGTCGGTGGTCTCCGCGACCAGCAGGGACAGGCCCTGCGCGCCCTCGCCGCCCGTGCGGGCGACGATGACGAGCAGGTCGCAGTGCATGCCGTTGGAGATGAAGGTCTTGGCGCCGTTGACCACGAAGTCGTCGCCGTCGCGCACCGCCGAGGTGCGCAGCGCCTGCAGATCCGACCCGGCGCCCGGCTCGGTCATCGCGATGGCGCCGACCATCTCTCCGGTCGCCAGCTTCGGCAGCCAGCGCTGCTTCTGCTCCTCCGTGCCGTACTGGAGGATGTAGTGCGCCACGATCGTGCTGTGCACCGAATTGCCCCAGCCGTCGTCGAGGGCTCGGGTCTGCTCCTCGGCGATCACGGCCTCGTGGGCGAACGTGCCGCCGCCACCGCCGTACTCCTCCGGGATGGAGATGCACAGCAGGCCCGCGTCGCCGGCCTTGTTCCAGAACTCACGGTCGACGGCGCCCTGCTCGGCCCAGCGCTCGAGGTGCGGGACGGTCTCCTTCTCCAGGAACGCACGCGTGTGGGCGCGCAGTGCATCCAGATCGTCGGTCATCCACGGGGATCGGAAGGGGGCGGTCACTAGCACGGGGGACTCCAGCGATGGGACGGGGCCGGTTGACGGCCATGACGATCCCACCATACAACTGCATTGTCTGACATGCATGTGTATGGTCGACCTTCCGGCGGCGCCCTCGGGCGTCGCACGTCGCGGCGAGACGAGGTGGGGCGAGTGAGCGCAACGGAACCCGGGTCGGGGGACGGTGTCCCGCGCTCTGCCGACGGTGACCTCACCGCCCGCGCGCGAATCCGCTATGCGGCGCTGGAGCTCTATTCCGATCACGGCGAGGACCGGGTCTCGATGCGACGGGTCGCCGCCCGGGTGGGGGTCACCATCGGGTTGATCCAGCACCACTTCGGCACCAAGGAGGGGTTGCGCCGCGCTGTCGACGAGCTCGTGGTGGAGCAGGTGGTCGCCGCACTGGCGACGGTCGAGCACTCCGGATCAGCAGCGGAGGTCGTGGCGGCCCGCGACGCCGCGGTGCGGGAGATGCTCGAGCGCAACCCGATGTTGGTGAAGTACATCAACCGGGCCCTCCTCGAACCCGACGGCCGGGGTGTCCCGCTTCTCGAGGCGATCGTCGAACTCACCACCAGGGAGGTCGACAGCCTGCGGCGCGGAGGCCACGCCTCGACGCGGGCGTCGGACAAGGTCCAGGTGGTCCGCACGCTCATGGGCCAGGTGGGTGAGTTGTTCCTCGAACCCGTCGTCGCGGCGGTCTGGGCGCAGATCGGCGGAGACCCCGACGAGCGGCCCTCCACCCGCATCATCGTCGAAGGCCGCTGACCGGGGGATCGGCCCGGATCCGACGTGACGGGACCAGCGCCGCACGGGTGGTGGGGCTCCGGCCGGCCCGCGCGTGGTGCACCGGCGGCTGATCGCCGCTACGCTGTCGAGGGCGTATACCCGGGCAGTCCGCCCGGGGTGGGAAGGACACGTTCATGAGGCTCACCCGTGTGGCGAAGCTCGCCGCGACGGCCGTGATGGCCGGTGCCGCCACGTTGATGGCGCCCGCAGCTGCCCAGGCCGCCGTGCCCGTCGGGGGCGCGACCCCTGTTCTGGTCGGGGGAGTGGCCGGATGCACCATCACCGCCGCCGGGTACGACGACTCCGGAGCGCCGGTCGCGTTCACCGCCGCCCATTGCAGTGAGCGGATCGACGCCCCGGTGATCCTCCGGGACGACCCGGGTGCCGGCGTGATCGGCACCATCGCCACCCGCAACGAGATCCTCGACTACTCCGTGATCCGTCTGGACCCGGGCGTCGCCGTCCCCGTCCGACAGGCGGGCATCGTGGGCCGCGGACCCGCGCCGCAGTTCGGTGACGTCGTCTGCAAGGACGGACTGACCACCGGACACACCTGTGGCATCACCTGGCAGCGCGAGGGCGACCGGTTCTGGACCCACACCTGTGCCGGTTACGGCGACTCCGGTGGCCCCGTGACCCGCGAGGGGCGTCTCGTCGGGCTCCTCTCCGGCGGGCACATGCCGCCGGACGCGGGATCGGCCGGCAGCATCGGCCCCATCCTGCCCTCGTGCATCCACCCGGCGCAGACCCCGTTCTTCCTGCCGGCGGTGGCGTACTCGTTCGACGCGATCGTCGCCGACGCCACCGCGCGCGACTGGCCGGGGAGCGGCTTCCGGATGGCCTGATCGCCCGGCACCCCGCCCGTGGGCGAGGGGCGGACGAGGGCCCGGTACCGACGCGGTCGGTACCGGGCCCTCGTCTGTGTCCGACCCCGTCGCTACCGTCCGCTCCATGCTCTGGACCGAGGACGCGCCCACCCACTGCCCGTACGGCCACGAGCTGGGGCCCGACCGGGTCCTCGTCGGCTGGGATGCCGGTCGCAGCGGCAGTCTCGACCACGGTCACCGTGTCCACATCTGCCGACAGTGCGGAACCATCATGTCGTGGGCGCCGCTCAGTGCGGTGATCGCGCCGGGGTCAGCTCACTTGAGCTCGGCGCTGGACAGATCCAGGATGCGGCGCGCGATCACCAGCTGCTGGATCTGCTGCGTGCCCTCGAAGATGTCGAGGATCTTGGAGTCGCGCGACCACTTCTCCAGGAAGCTGCGCTCGGAGTAGCCGTAGCTGCCGGCCAGCTCGACCGCGCCCAGGGTCACGGCGGAACCCGTGCGCCCGGCCTTGGCCTTGCACATCGACGCCTCCTTGGTGTTGGGCATCTTGTTGTCGGCCATCCACGCCGCGCGCAGCGTGAGCAGGTAGGACGCCTCCCAGTCGGCCTCGAGCTCGAGGTACTTGGCGACAGCGGCCGGCTGGCTGGTGGCCGGACGGTCGTAGTCGATCTCCATACCGGCCTCCTCGAGGAGGGTCCGGATCTCCTCGAGCGCGGCCCGGGCGACGCCCACGGCCATGCCGGCGACCAGCGGACGGGTGTTGTCGAAGGTCTGCATGGCGCCGGCGAAGCCCTTGTCCACGCGGACTTCCGGGTCGCCCAGGAGGTTCTCCTTCGGCACGCGGCAGTCGTCGAACGTGATCTGCGCGGTGTCCGAGGCCCGGATGCCGAGCTTGTGCTCGAGCCGGTCCACGGTGACGCCGGGGTGCTCCCGCGGCACCACGAACGACTTGATCGCCGCGCGGCCCTTGCTCTTGTCCAGGGTCGCCCACACCACGATGTGGTCCGCGCGGGCGCCGGAGGTGACGAAGATCTTCGTGCCGTTGATGACGTACTCGTCACCGTCCAGCCGCGCGGTGGCCGAGACGGCGGCCGAGTCGGACCCGAAGTCGGGCTCCGTGATGGCCATCGAGGCCCACACCCGGCCGAACTTCTCCATCTGCTCGTCGTTCGCCACGGCGGCGATCGCGGAATTGCCCAGGCCCTGACGGGGGATCGACAGCGTGAGGCCGACGTCGCCCCAGCAGGTCTCGATGATGTTGAGCAGCGACTTCATGTTGCCGCCGTTGGACACTCCCTCCCGCTTCGGGGCGCCGCCGGATCCCATGGTGGCGCCGGAGGCGGCCTGACCGGCGTCCTCCATGGCCTCCATCATGGCCTTGAGGGTGTCCAGCTCGACGGGGTACTCGTGCTCGGCGAGGTCGTACTTGCGGGAGACGGGTCGGAAGATCTGCGTGGCCACCTGGCGGGCCTGGTTCGCACCCGCCTGCAGCTTCTTGGGGAGTTCGAGGTTGATCATCGCTTCAGGTCCTTGGTCCGGTTCGGGAGGGTGGCGGAATGGGCGGAGGTCACAGGACCACCACGCCCTCGGCCACTCCCACGGCACGCAGGTCGCGGTACCACCGCTCGACGGGGTGTTCCTTGGTGAACCCGTGGCCACCGAGCAGCTGGACACCGTCGAGGCCGATCTTCATGCCCTTGTCCGCGGCGATCTTGCGGGCCAGCGCGGCCTCGCGGGCGAAGGACAGTCCCTGCTCGGCGCGGGCGGCGCCGCGCCAGGTGACCAGGCGCATGCCGTCGAGCTCGGTGGCCATGTCGGCCACGGCGAACGCGACCGCCTGGCGGTGCGCGATGGGCTCGCCGAACGCCTGGCGCTCCTTGACGTACGGGGTCACGTAGTCCAGGACGGCGTGGGAGGTGCCCACGGCGAGGGAGGCCCAGCCCAGTCGCGACAGGCGGATGACGTCGGCGTAGGCCGAGGACCGGTCCTCCGGCGAGACGTCGGGGCCGCCGAGGATGGCGTCGGCGGGCAGGGAGACGTCGGTGAGGACGAGTCGGCCGAGGCCGGCGGCGCGCAGGCCCATGGACGGGTCGGCCTCCACCACGAGTCCGTCGGTGTCGGATTCCACGACGAAGAAGGTCGGCGCGCCGTCGAGCGAGGCGGCGACGACGAAGAGTTCCGCGCTGCCGGCCGTGGGCACCATCGACTTGACGCCGCTGAGCGTGAACCCGCCGGCGGTCCGGGTGGCGGTGGTCTCGAGCCGGAACGGGTCGAAGAGCGGCCGCGGCTCGGCCACCACGACGGCGGCCGCGGGGACCTGCTCGGAGGCGAACGCCGGGAGGTACGACTTCTGCTGGGTGTCCGAGCCGAACTGCGTCAGGGTCGTGGCCACGCCGGACGGGGCCAGGATCGGCAGGGCCAGACCCATGTCGCCGTAGGCCAGGGCCTCGGCGACCAGCGAGTTGGTCACCACGCCGCGCTCGGAGGCGATGCCCTCGAACTCCTCGGGGACGTTGAGCATGGTGGCGCCGATCTCGGCCGAGCGCTCGAGCAGGGACGCGGGTGCCTCGGCGGCGGCGTCGGCGTCGTGCGCGGCCGGCCGGATGACCTCGGCGGCGAACTCTCGCACGGTCTGCGAGATCATCTGCTGGTCCTCGTCCAGCGTGAGGTCGAACAGGTCGGGCCGGGCCTCGGAGTCGGCGTCGGGAAGGCGCTTGGGTGCGCCGCCGCCGGTGACCTTCTTGAACGACTTGGTCGCGGCACCGAGGGTCTTGAAACCGGTCTTGGTGGCCTCGTAGGTGACCCGGTCGACCTTCTGCCGCAGTCCGAAGCGCTCGGCGAACTCCGACCCGGTAATGGTGGTCAGCGCGCGCATGGCGGCGCCGATCGCGTCGATGCGCGCGGGGTTCTTGCCCGGTGTCGAGGTCTCCGCGCGTCCGGTCGTGGACGGGGCTGTGGGGTTCTTGCTCATCATCACCAGCTGTTCTCGTGACGGACGGTGGACTGTGCTGTCCCCGACACCTTACTTCGGAGTAAGTTCCGAGCGCCACACTTTCCTCGAACACGTCCCTGCCGCCGGCGGGAGGGGTGGTGTCAGCCGCGCAGGAGGTCGACCGCCTGCTCGACCGCACCCGGGCGACCGGCCACGAACCAGTCGTAGCCGCCCACCTCGACGGTCGCGCACACCCCGCCCGCCCCCTCGACGAGTGCGCGGCCGGGTAGCCAGTCCCACTCGGGGCAGGAGTGCTGGCACCACACCGTGTGGATCCCACACGCAACGGAGGCCAGGTCCACGGACCCGGACCCGAGCATCCGGATGGTCGCCGCGCCGCGGCTCACGCGGTGGAAGGGCTCGGCGAGATGGGGATCGTCGAAGAACGGCGGGTGCAGGTAGGTGGCGAGGCTGCCGGCGGCCAGGTCCCCGGGGGCCAGGCGCGCGACGGGCACCCCGTTGCGGCGCGTCGGCACGTCCGAGCCGCCGACGAACGTCTCCCCGGTGACGGGTCGGTGGACCGCCCCGAGCAGGTAGTCGTCACCGCCGGTGACCGCGACGGCCGAGCACCAGTAGTCGGAGCCGGAGACGAAGTTGTAGGTGCCGTCCACCGGGTCCACGACCCACCGCCGTTCGCCGTCGCCGGTGACGAGGGAGCCCTCCTCGCCGAGGACGCCGTCGGACGGGCGGTGTTCGGCGAGGAGTGCGGTGATGTGTCGCTCGGCCGCGTCGTCGGCCTCGGTGACCACGTCGGAGACGGAGGTCTTGCGGCGGACGTCGAGCCCGTCCTCGCGCAGTCGCCGCGCGAGGTTTCCGGCGTCGACGACGAGGCGGGCGGCCAGATCGGCGTCGGTCATCCCCCCGGTGGACTCGTCGTGCAGGGGGCCCGGGTGGCGGGTGTCCATGGACGTTCACTTCCTCCGCTTGGTCGTCGCGGCTCGCTGACCACGAGCGGTAGCGGGTCCGAGGCATCCGACGCTACCGCCGGGGGGTGACGATCGGAGGCGCGGCAGGCCACGGGGAGGGGGCGCTGGAAGGCGCCCGGGCCGCGTAGAGTTGGTAGACGTGCACCCTGAAGTTTCTGCCGACATCGCTGCCCTCGACTCGACCCTGACCACGGTCGAGAAGGTCCTCGACATCGAGGAGCTCGCCCGCCGCGTCGACGAGCTCGAGCAGATGGCCGCCGACCCGGACCTGTGGAACGACCAGGACCGGGCGCAGAAGGTCACCAGCGAGCTGTCGTACATCCAGGCCGATCTGCGCCGCTGCCGTGATCTGCGGCAGCGGATCGAGGACCTGCCACTGATGTACGAGCTGGCGGAGGAGGAGGGCGGCGGTGCCGTCGAGGAGGCGGACGCCGAGCGCTCCAGCCTGCGTGAGGACGTCGAGGCCATGGAGGTCAAGACGATGCTCAGCGGCGAGTACGACCAGCGTGACGCCGTGGTCAACATCCGTGCCGGCGCCGGCGGCGTGGACGCCGCGGACTTCGCCGAGATGCTCATGCGTATGTACATCCGGTGGGCGGAGAAGGCCGGCCACAAGGTCGAGGTGTACGACACCTCGTACGCGGAGGAGGCGGGGATCAAGTCCGCCACCTTCGTGGTCAAGGACCCGTACATGTACGGGACCCTGTCCGTCGAGCAGGGAGCGCACCGGCTGGTGCGGATCTCCCCGTTCGACAACCAGGGCCGCCGCCAGACCTCCTTCGCCGAGGTCGAGGTGCTGCCGGTCGTGGAGACAGTCGACTCCATCGAGGTCCCGGAGAACGAGGTCCGGGTGGACGTCTACCGCTCCTCCGGCCCGGGTGGTCAGTCCGTCAACACCACCGACTCCGCCGTCCGCCTCACCCACGTCCCGACCGGGATCGTGGTGACGTGTCAGAACGAGAAGTCCCAGCTGCAGAACAAGGTCGCGGCCATGAAGGTGCTGCAGGCCAAGCTGCTCGAGCGCAAGCGGCAGGAGGAGCGGGCCGCCATGGACGCGCTCGGTGCGGGTGGCAACGCCTCCTGGGGTAACCAGATGCGGTCCTACGTCCTGCACCCGTACCAGATGGTCAAGGACCTGCGCACCGAGTACGAGGTCAACAACCCGTCCGCGGTCCTCGACGGTGACATCGACGGGTTCATCGAGGCCGGCATCCGATGGCGCATGCGGGAGGGGGCGGACGCCTAGTGGCCTTCCGGACAGATTTCAGCGGAGTCCTGGCCTGGCTGAGCAACGACGGACTGGAGGTCGTCCTCCTCGTCCTGGGGGCCGCCCTGATGACCCGGGTGATCGGGAAGATCGCCCGGATGTGGACAGGCCGGATCGACGCGAGGAACGCCGACAAGGAATTGTGGTCGGAGGAGTCGAAGCATCTCCACTCCCTCGTCCAGGTCGTCTCCTACGTCGCCGTGGGGATCCTGTACATCCTGTTCGGAATCCAGATCCTGCTGCGGTTCGGCGTCAACCTCGTCACCCTCGTGGCGCCGGCCACCGTTCTGGGCGCCGCGCTGGGCTTCGGCGCGCAGAAGATCGTCCAGGACTTCCTCGCCGGCTTCTTCGTGCTGGCCGAGCGGCAGTACGGCTACGGCGACATCGTCGAGCTCACCACGGCGACCGGCGTCGCCGCCGGGACGATCGAGGACGTCACGCTCCGGGTCACCCGGCTACGCACCCTGGACGGCGAGGCGGTCATCGTCCCCAACGGTCAGATCGTCACCGCCATCAACCAGTCCCAGGACTGGGCTCGCGCGATCATCGACGTCCCCGTCCCCAACAACGCCGACATGGACAAGGCACACGAGGTGCTCGCCGAGGTCTGTCGCGACATCGTCCACGACGACCGTGTGGGTGAGTACGTGCTCGACGAACCGTCGGTCATGGGTGTGCAGTCGATCAAACTCGAGCAGACCGTCATCCGCCTGCTCGCCCGGACCAAGCCGGGAATGCAGTGGGAGGTGGGCCGTCGGATGCGCGCCGTCATCCTCCGCCGCTTCCGCCAGGAGGGGATCGTCCTGGAGCCGGAGGCGCTGGCCGCCATCCGCGCCGGGATGCTGCGACCGCAGGCCGGAGAGGGGAGCGTCTGATGGCCCGGCACAGGGACGATGACATGACCCGGCCCGACGGGACAGCCCCGCAGGGCGCCGCGATCGACGACGACCCGATCCTCGACCGGCCCGACCCGCTCGGGTTGGGCGGGACGCCACCACCGGACGCTCCCTCGCGGAGTCCGACGCCACGGATCGTCGCACTGCTCGGCGAGTTCTTCAGGATGTCCCGGACGACCGCGATCCTCCTCGGCGCGTTCGTCCTGGCAGGCGTGCTGTATCTGCTCGTCCGCGACGAGCCGGTGGTCGCTTTCGGGCCGCAACCCGCGCAGGACCCCACCGGGACCTCGGAACCGGCCGAACCGGCCGAACCGGTCGACCCGTCGTCCACGCCGACGGATCAGACCACCGAGACCACGGCCCCGACCCCGAGTTCGTCTCCGACTCCGACGGGAACGGGCTCCCGCACGACCAGCACCACGGTGACGGGAGGGACCGCGACGACGGGTCCCGATGCCGAGGGGTTCCCCGGTGGCGCCGATCCGCAGGCCCCGCAGCAACAACAGCCACAGCAGTCGCCGCAGCAGCAGCCTGACCAGCAGTCGCAACCGCAGCTGCAGCAGGAGGCCCCGGGCGCCGGGGAGACCTCGGTGCCCGGCGGCGCCCTCGAGGGGTAGCGCCACCGGGTGGCCGCGCCGCGGCCGCCGCCGCGTTGTTCGACCGCTCCCGTGCCTGTGGCCTGCGTGGCGTTAGGCTATCGGAGTGATCACTGCTTCCCGTGTGACGAAGTCGTACCCGTCCTCGACGCGTCCGGCGCTGTCCGACGTGAGCGTGGAGATCGGTGACGGCGAGTTCGCGTTCCTCATCGGTGCGTCGGGATCGGGCAAGTCCACGTTCCTGCGGCTCGTTCTCCGCGAGGACCGCCCGGATTCGGGCACCCTCACCGTCGCCGGCCACGACCTCACGCGCATGAAGGGCTCCGACGTGCCCGTGCTGCGACGCTCTCTCGGCTGCGTGTTCCAGGACTTCCGTCTGCTGGAGAACAAGACGGTCGCGGAGAACGTCGCGTTCGCGCTGCAGGTGATCGGCAAGTCCCGCCGGACCATCGACAAGGTGGTGCCGGAGACCCTGGACATGGTCGGGCTGGGCGGGAAGGCCGATCGCCGACCTCACGAACTCTCCGGTGGGGAACAGCAGCGGGTCGCGATCGCGCGGGCGTTCGTCAACCGCCCGGTGCTGCTGCTGGCGGACGAACCGACGGGCAACCTCGACCCCGAGACCAGCGAGGACATCATGCTCCTGCTCGACCGGATCAACAGGACGGGGACCACCGTGCTCATGGCGACCCACGACAGGCACATCGTGGACCGCTCGCGGCGCCGCGTGGTGGAACTGGTCGACGGCTCGGTCGTCCGCGACGACGCCCGCGGAACCTACGGGGTGGACCGCTGATGGCCGCTACGTTCGTCGCCTCCGAGGTCGGGCAGGGACTGCGCCGCAACCTGTCCATGACGTTGGCCATGATCATCACCACGGCGGTGGCCCTGGGCATGCTGGGGGCGGGCCTGCTCGTGGCCATGACCGCGTCCGCGAGTCAGGACAAGTACGACTATCTCAACGAGTTCCGCGTCTACGTGGACCGGTCGATCTCGCTGGAGGATCCGGACTGCGCGGCGGAATGCGGCCGGATCCTCCAGCGGCTCGAGACGACGCCGGGCGTGGCGTCGGTGGAGTACAAGAATCCCGAGCAGACCTACGCCGAGTTCGTCGACCTGTTCTCCTCGACAGACCCGGTGCTGGTGGAGTCGACCTCGCCGGACGCCCTCGGCTCGCGGTTCACCCTGACACTGACCGACCCCACGCGGGCCGAGGCGGTGGCGCGTGACCTGGCGGAGGTGGACGGCATCGAGATCGTCCAGGGGGAGGGCGAGCTCGTCGAACGGGTCTTCTCCGTCCTCGACGGCGTCCGCAACGCGGCCTTCGCGATCGCGGTCGTCCAGCTGCTGGCGACCGTCCTGCTCATCGCCAACATGACGCAGATCGCCGCGTTCACCCGGCGGACCGCCCTGGGGATCATGCGACTGGTGGGCGCGAGCCGCTGGTACACGGAGTTGCCGTTCGTCCTCGAGGCGGTGATCGCGGCGGTGGCCGGCGCCCTCCTCGCGGTGGGGGGCCTGCTGGTGGCCAAGAACGTCTTCCTCGACAGGGTGCTGGCGGAGGCCTACCGCGCGAACCTGGTCGAGCGGATCACCACCCCCGACATCCTCCTCCTCGCACCGGGGCTGGTCGTGGCGGGCGCGGTGGTCTCCGCGCTCACCGCCTGGATCGCCCTGAGGCTCACGGTTCGGCACTGAACGCGCCCTCCATCTAGACTCTGGGGGCTGCGGAACGGCGGCGAGGGCACGGCAATCAGGAGGTGACGCGACGTGGCCAAGAAGAACAAGAAGAAGGGCGCGTCGTCCCTCGGCTCCGACGGGAGCATCGTCGCGAGCAACCGCAAGGCCCGGCACGACTTCCAGATCCTGGAGACGCACGAGGCCGGCATCGCGCTGGTCGGGACCGAGATCAAGAGCATGCGTGAGGGCAAGACCTCGCTGGTCGACGCGTTCGCGACGGTCGACGACGGCGAGGTGTGGCTCCGCGGGCTACACATCCCCGAGTACTCGCACGGGAGCTGGACCAACCACGCCCCGAAGCGTGCCCGGAAGCTCCTGCTGCACCGCCGCGAGATCGACTCGCTCGTGGGCAAGGTGCGCGACGGCAATGCCACCCTCGTCCCGTTGTCGCTCTACTTCGTGGGCGGCCGGGTGAAGGTCGAGCTGGCCGTCGCACGGGGCAAGCAGGCGCACGACAAGCGCCACGACATCGCCCGCCGGACCGCCGAGCGTGAGGCCGTGCGTGAACTCGGCAGGAAGATCAAGGGCATGCGGGCATGATGCCGGTCGCGTTGGCGTCGACTTCGGCGGTGGCGTACGGCATCAGCGACTACCTCGGCGGTGTGGCCTCCCGCCGCGCCCGCGTGCTGCGCGTGGTCAGCGTCTCCTATCCGCTGTCGATCGTGCTGGTGGGCGTCGCTGCCCTGGTCGCCGGTGGGTCGCCGACCGGGGTCGGTCTGGGGTGGGGCCTGGCCTCCGGGATGGCCTCGGGTGTCGCGGTGTGGTCGTTCTACCTGGCGCTCTCCCGCGGGCCGATGAGTGTGATCTCGCCGATCACGGCGGTCCTGGCGGCGGCGGTTCCGCTGGCGTTCGGTCTGGCGGCGGGGGAGCGGCCCGCGCCCGCGGCGGG
>NZ_JABFAN010000018.1:228413-251834 GCF_017168155.1 Dietzia sp. KRD202
GCCCGCGCCCGCGGCGGGGGCGGGCATGGCGCTCGCGCTGGTGGCGACCGTGTTGGTCTCCATGGAGAGCCGGGACGGCTCGTCCGCCCTGCACGGGCGCCTCACCCGTCGTCTCCTGGTGCTCACGCTCTTCTCCGGGCTGGCGTTCGCCGCGTTCTTCGTGTTGTTGGCGCAGGTGCCGCCGGGCCAGGGCCTGTGGCCGGTCGCGGCCTCGCGGATCGGGGCGACGGTGATGCTGCTGGTCGCCGCGGTCGCAGCCCGTGAGTCGTTCCGTTTCTCCCGGCGTCTCATCGCGATCGGCGTGGTGATCGCCGTGTTCGACGCCGTCGCCAACGGTGCCTTCTACTTCGCCTCGCAGGCGGGGATGCTCTCCCTGGTCAGTGTGATCGCTGCGCTGTACCCCGCTTTCACCGTAGCGCTGGCGATCGCCCACGGCGGGGAGCGGATGCGTGCGGTCCAGATGGTCGGACTCGTCCTGGCGGGGGTGGCGATCTCCCTGCTCGCACTCGGCTGAACCGGGTGCTCGGCTGAACCGGGTGCTCGGCTGAACCGGGTGCTCGGCTGAGAGGGGAGAGCGGGATCACTCTGGCGGGCGGCGCGTCACCGGGGTAGGGTGGGGAGTCCGTCGGCGGAAGTCGGCGGTCCTGACGGGGCTGACTTGGTTTCGACTACGTGAGTTGACGCAGGGGAAGCGTGCCGGTGCAGGCCAGAGACCACCGTAAGCGTCGTGGCAACCAATTACGCGCCGATACCAATCAGCGCGACTACGCCCTCGCTGCCTGATAGCGAGCCCGTAGTCTGTCGGCCCGGGGTCGCTCTCGCCCCGGTCACCGGCATCATCTAGAGAGATCACCGGCTCACCCGGTCACGGGGTGGGTCGGGACATCACACAGTGACTGGGATCGTCATCACCGACATGTCCACATGAGGGTGAGATCCGAGTAGAGGCCAACGCGGACTGCGCACGGAGAAGCCCTGCCGATGCTGCGGAGGACCCGGGTTCAATTCCCGGCAGCTCCACCATTCGGGCCACACCCCCGGTCGACGCCGACCGGGGGTGTGGTGCATTTGCATCGACGGTGCGCGCGCGGGGTCGCTCCCACCGCTTCGGTACCCTCTGGCGTAGTGCCGGTCACCCGGAAGAGGTCGACGGTCTCCCAGTAGAGAAAGGCCCGCGTACACGTGAACGCCAAACCCAACAAGAACACCAAGGTCCTCCAGACCAAGTCCAACAACGGGATGATCATCACCGTGGTCGCGCTCATCGCGGTCGCCGTCGTGGTCCTCGGTGGCGTCGTCTGGATGGCCCAGCGGGGCGGAGAGGCCAACCCCATCACGTTCGGCGAGACCAATGACGAGCTGATCGACATCACCGAGGCCGGCGTGGTCGTCGTCGGCCCGGACGAGGCGCCGACCGTCCAGATCTGGGAGGACTACATGTGCCCCGCATGTGGCTCCTTCGAGGCGCAGTACGGTGAGTCCATCTCCGAGGCCGTCGAGGCCGGGGATCTGCAGGTCGAGTTCCACACCCTGAACTTCCTCAACGGCCAGTCCGGCTCCGGTGAGTACTCCACGCGCGCGCTCGCGGCCATCCAGTGTGTCGCGGCCAAGGACTCCCTGCCCGTGTTCTTCGACGTCAAGAATGCGTTCTTCGCCGAGCAGCCGGGGGAGGGCGGCGGCGACCTCTCGGCCCGCGAGCTGGCGGACATCGCGGAATCAGCCGGCGCGAACGCGGACTCGGTCGAGTGCATCGGCAACGTCGAGTCCAACGGCGGCATGGACAAGGCCTCCGACAGTGCGGACAACGCCCAGCAGAGCATCCGCGAGATCACCGATCGCGTGTCCACCCCGACGGTCGCCCACGAGGGCGAGGTCGTCGACATCGGCAACGCCGCCTGGCTCCAGGACATCATCGCGTAACTCGTCCGGCGAACCGCCCGGTGCTCGTGCCGGGTGCGCAACTGTGGCCCGGCCCCGCCCCTCCCGGTGGGGCCGGGCCCGATTTGGAGGCCCGAACCGTGGTGGTGTAACTTAGGTCGGGCCGGTCACCGAGAGGTGAGCGGCGGACAAATGGATACGGGGCTATGGCGCAGCTGGTAGCGCACCACACTGGCAGTGTGGGGGTCAGGGGTTCGAGTCCCCTTAGCTCCACCGAGGACGAGATCCCGGGACAACGGAAACGATGTCCCGGGATCTCGCCATGTGGCGCCTTCCGCCATCCGGTCCGCGGTCGTAGTGTCGGGGTATGGCGGGGCCAGGGGAGATCACGGACGTCGTCGACGTGCTCGACGCGCTCGTCGACCACGGTCGGCTGGTCGGGTACGTCTGTGGCGTCCGCGAGAGCGGGCGCTCCAGGATCGTCTCCGGCGGAGCCCGCATCGTGGGCGGACCCGCGCTGGGGGAGGACGCGGTGTTTCCACTGTCGTCCAACACCAAGCCGGTCGGCGGGATCCTGGCGATGCGTCTCGTGGAACGCGGTGTGCTGACCCTCGACGACCCGGTGGACACGTTCTTGCCCGAGCTGGCGGACCCTCCAGTGCTGGCCACGCCGGACGCCCCGCTGGACCGCACGGTCCCGGCCGAGCGGCCCCTCACACTGCGGCACCTGCTCACCATGACCGCGGGTGCCGGCTGGGTGGGGGAGAACCCCGCGTTGTCGGAGGCGATGTCCGACCGTGGGGTCGCCCCGGGGCCGTACGCCCCGGCCGTCGCGCCGGACGAGTATCTCCGTCGGCTGGCGGAGCTGCCCTTCGCGGGCCAGCCGGGCCAGCAATGGTGGTACCACACCAGCAGCGATGTCCTCGGGGTGCTCCTCGCCCGCGCCACCGGCTCGTCCGTGACCGAGTTGCTGGCCGAGTACGTCACCGGGCCACTGGGGCTGGCCGACACGGGGTTCACGGCCGACCTCTCCCGTCTCCCCACCTCGTACGGCCTCGGGCCCGACGGCAGGGTTTCGCCACTGGACACCGCGGGCAGGTTCGCGGTGCCGCCGGTCTTCGAGTCCCTCGCCTGCGGCCTCGCCGCGACGGTGGGCGATTATCTGGAGCTGTTGGGTGTGCTCGTCGACGGTGGCCCGGTGCTCGACCCGGAGAGTGCTCGGCTGATGGCCACCGACCACCTGACAGCGCGGCAGCGGGCGAGCGCGGAGGATTTCCTCGGGCCCGGCTGCGGCTACGGGTTCCAGGTGGAGGTGCGCCCGGGCGGCGTGGTCGGCTGGGCCGGGGGACTGGGGACGATCGGGTACGTCGACCGCGGCACCAGGCGGGCCGCGGCGGTCTTCACCACCCAGTCCTTCGACGTCCCCGGCACGACCGAGGCGCTCGAGACCGTCTGGTCGCTGCTGCGCTGACGACCCGTCCTCGCGGACCGGTCAGCGCCACCACGTGTCGAGCGGGGTGGCGGGCACCGTGCGCTTGTGGCGCGAGCCCAGGAACAGCTGCTCGATCCGCGCGGAGGCCTCGGGCGGGACGCCGTCGCGGCCCTCGAGGTAGTCGTCGATCTGGGCGTAGGTCACGCCGAGGGCGACCTCGTCGGGCAGGCCCGGCCGGTCATCCTCGAGGTCGGCGGTGGGGACCTTGCGCCAGGTGGAGTCCGGCGCGCCGAGGTGGCGTAGCAGTGCCGCGCCCTGTCGTTTGGTGAGACCGGTCAGGGGGGTCAGGTCGACCCCGCCGTCGCCGTATTTGGTGAAGAAGCCGGTGACCGCCTCGGCGGCGTGGTCGGTGCCGACGACGAGGAGGTTCAGTTGCCCGGCCACGGCGTACTGGGCGATCATCCGCTCACGCGCCTTGACGTTGCCGCGGACGAAGTCACGGAGCGGCGCCGCCTCGTCGGGCAGAGCCGTGAGTGCGGCGGAGGCGGCCTCGGAGGCGGCGTCGGACGCGGGGCGGACATCCACCGTGAGACTCTCGTCCGGACGGATGAACTCCAGGGCCGCCTGCGCGTCGGCCTCGTCGGACTGTTCGCCGTAGGGCAGGCGCATCGCCACGAACCGGGCGCGCGACATCCCCTCGTCCCGCAGTCGCTCCGCGGCGAGCTGACAGAGCCGGCCGGTCAGGGTGGAGTCCTGCCCGCCGCTGATCCCCAGGACGAAGCCCGTGGCGGGGGTCGAACGGAGGTAGTCGACCAGGAACGTGACCCGCGACCCGACCTCCTCCGCGGGATCGATGTCGGGACGGACGCCGAGTTCGGCGATGATGGTGGCGCGCAGGGCGGCAGCGCGGTCTGTCGTGGTCTCGGTCATGGCGTCAGCATAGGAACCACGTGTGACGACCGCGTGACATCTCCGCCGGTGGCCGCGAGTACCCGGAGCGCGGCCGGGGTGCGGGCGGGGTGCCGTCCGTCGCCGGTTGGAGTTCTGGCCGGGCAGTCCGTTACGATGGACCAGTTGTGTGTCGTACATCCGACCTTCCGGGACGGACGTGTCGCACAGTGATCCCCAGTCGTGTCGGCGGCCATAGCGGCCGCCCCGAGAGCCTAAGGAGCGCCAGATGAAGGTCCGCAAGTCCCTTCGGTCGCTGAAGAACAAGCCGGGCGCCCAGGTTGTCCGTCGTCGCGGCAAGGTCTACGTGATCAACAAGAAGGACCCCCGTTTCAAGGCCCGCCAGGGCTGACATGTCCGCGTGAGTCCTCACGCATCCTCGAGGGCCCGCCACCGGTTCGCCGGCGGCGGGCCCTCGTCGTCGTCGTACTCTTACCGGCGCCCACCACGGCCCCGTGGGGACGACTCGCGCCCGGCGGTGAACCGTCCCCGGCCCGCCACATCCGTCCACGCCCCGGACGCACGATCATCCACGTGCTTGTGGAGGGCGTGGGGACAATCTGTGGGGTCCCTGGGGAGGTCCTGTGGGATGCCGACCCGCCGCTCCGGGACGGTGATCGCCGTGCGACCGTAGGTGTGCGCGGCGCCGGATCGACGGTCCGGGGGCGGGGTTCCCACCGGGGGCCCACGGTGTCCACAAGGCGGGATCGCGACCTGGGAATACCAGCGATGTAAGACCAAAATGTTGTGGTCGATTGACTCGCTGGCCACTAGGGGTAGTGTCTAGAAGCGTTGCGGCCCCAATGAATGTCACTCGTGGGATTCGGACCGTGACCCCCGACAGACACCGCGGTCATCCACAGGCCGGGCGAGAGCCCGGGCCCGGGAGGCCGCTACGAGAAGAGCCCCTCGCGCCGTCCGGCGCCGTGCCGAAAGAGGTCCTGAGACACATGGTCACCGTCTACACCAAGCCCGCCTGCGTCCAGTGCAACGCCACCTACAAGGCGCTCGACAAGCAGGGCATCGAGTACGAGATCATCGACATCTCGATGGACGACGAGGCTCGGGAGTACGTCATGGCGCTCGGGTACCTCCAGGCGCCCGTCGTGGTCGCGGGCTCCGACCACTGGTCCGGCTTCCGCCCGGACCGCATCAAGGCACTCGCCACCGTGGCGGCCTGACTGCGCGGTCATAGTCCGACGGCGCGGTAACACCAGGATTCCTTCGACAAGGGGGCGGCGATGGCGGCTCCGATACCGGCCGAGAAGCCGGTGAGGATCGTCTACTTCTCCAACATCTCCGAGAACACCAAACGATTCGTCGACCGGCTCGGTCTCCCCGCACTGCGTATCCCGGTGCGGAGGACCGAGCCCGTCCCGACGGTGTCGGACCCGTATGTTCTGATCGTTCCGACCTACGGGGGAAGCCTCGAGATCACAGGCAAGAACGGAGCCGCGGTCCCGCGGCAGGTGGTCGCGTTCCTCAACAACGCGCACAACAGAAGTCTCTGCCGGGGAGTCATTGCCGGCGGCAACACCAACTTCGGACGGGATTTCGGTCGCTCCGGCGACGTGATCGCCGAGAAGGTGGGGGTCCCGTACCTCTACCGCTTCGAGTTGATGGGCACACACGAGGACGTCATCCGCGTCCGAGAGGGATTGGAAGAGTTTTGGCAGCACCAACCGTGAACCCCGAGAGCATCACCGCGGGAGAGGCGGGCGACGGTCAGCGTCTCGACTACCACGCCCTCAACGCGATGCTCAACCTCTACGACGCGGACGGGAAGATCCAGTTCGACGCGGACCGCCGGGCGGCGCGGGAGTACTTCCTGCAGCACGTCAACCAGAACACGGTCTTCTTCCACAACCTGGACGAGAAGCTCGACTATCTGGTCGAGAAGGACTACTACGAGCGCGAGGTGCTGGACCAGTACGCGCGCAACTTCGTCCGCGAACTGTTCGACCACGCGTACGCCAAGAAGTTCCGCTTCCCGACCTTCCTCGGCGCGTTCAAGTACTACACCTCGTACACGCTCAAGACCTTCGACGGGAAGCGCTACCTCGAGCGCTACGAGGACCGCGTGTGCATGGTGGCGCTCACCCTCGCCGCCGGCGACCAGGTGCTGGCCCGCCAGCTGGTGGACGAGATCATCGACGGTCGCTTCCAGCCCGCCACGCCCACGTTCCTCAACTCCGGCAAGAAGCAGCGCGGGGAGCCCGTCTCGTGCTTCCTGCTGCGCATCGAGGACAACATGGAGTCCATCGGCCGCAGCATCAACTCCGCGCTGCAGCTGTCCAAGCGCGGGGGTGGCGTGGCACTGCTGCTGTCCAACCTCCGTGAGCACGGCGCGCCCATCAAGCACATCGAGAACCAGTCCTCGGGCGTCATCCCCGTGATGAAGCTGCTGGAGGACTCGTTCTCCTACGCCAACCAGCTCGGGGCCCGCCAGGGTGCCGGCGCCGTGTACCTGCACGCGCACCACCCGGACATCTTCAAGTTCCTCGACACCAAGCGGGAGAACGCGGACGAGAAGATCCGCATCAAGACGCTCTCCCTGGGCGTGGTGATCCCGGACATCACCTTCGAGCTCGCCAAGCGCAACGACGACATGTACCTGTTCTCGCCGTACGACGTCGAGCGGATCTACGGCAAGCCGTTCGCGGACGTCGACATCTCGGAGCACTACCACGAGATGGTCGAGGACAGCCGGATCAAGAAGACCAAGATCAACGCCCGGCACTTCTTCCAGACCGTCGCCGAGCTGCAGTTCGAGTCCGGCTACCCGTACATCATGTACGAGGACACCGTGAACCGGGCCAACCCGATCGCCGGCAAGATCACGCACTCCAACCTGTGCTCGGAGATCCTCCAGGTCTCCACGGCCTCGGAGTTCAACGAGGACCTGAGCTACTCCGAGGTGGGCAAGGACATCTCCTGCAACCTCGGTTCGCTCAACATCGCCAAGGCCATGGACTCACCGGACTTCGGTCAGACCATCGAGACGGCGATCCGGGGACTGACCGCGGTCTCCGACCAGACCCACATCGACTCCGTGCCCTCGATCGAGCGGGGCAACTCGGAGTCGCACGCGATCGGCCTGGGGCAGATGAACCTCCACGGCTACCTCGCGCGTGAGCGGATCCACTACGGATCCGAGGAGGGTGTCGACTTCACCAACATCTACTTCTACACCGTGCTCTACCACGCGCTCCGGTCGTCCAACGCGATCGCGCGGGAGCGTGGAACCTGGTTCGCCGGGTTCCCGGAGTCGAAGTACGCCTCGGGTGAGTTCTTCGACAAGTACACCGACCAGGTGTGGGAGCCGGCCACCGACCGGGTCCGCACGCTGTTCTCCGAGGCCGAGGTGACCATCCCCACGCAGGAGGACTGGCGCGCGCTGAAGGCCGACGTGCAGAAGTACGGCATCTACAACCAGAACCTGCAGGCCGTGCCGCCGACGGGGTCGATCAGCTACATCAACAACTCGACCTCGTCGATCCACCCCGTGGCGTCGAAGATCGAGATCCGCAAGGAGGGCAAGATCGGGCGCGTCTACTACCCGGCGCCCTACCTGACCAACGACAACCTGGACTACTACCAGGACGCGTACGAGATCGGCTACGAGAAGATCATCGACACGTACGCGGCGGCCACCCAGCACGTCGACCAGGGCCTGTCGTTGACCCTGTTCTTCAAGGACACGGCCACCACCCGTGAGGTCAACCGAGCCCAGATCTACGCGTGGCGCAAGGGCATCAAGACCCTGTACTACATCCGCGTGCGTCAGCTCGCGCTCGAGGGCACCGAGGTCGAGGGCTGCGTCTCGTGCATGCTCTGACCGCCCGGCCGCAGGCCTGCGTCCCGAACCCCACACGTCCCCAGGAGGAGATCCGATGACCGCCGAGCTGCACGCTCCGGGATCCCACAGTCCCGCCGCCGGCATCCAGCCCAAGCTGGTCGACCGGGTGTCGGCCATCAACTGGAATCGCGTCCCCGACGAGGTCGACGATCAGGTGTGGGGCCGGCTCACCACCAACTTCTGGCTTCCGGAGAAGGTGCCGGTCTCCAACGACATCCCGTCGTGGCAGACCCTGACCGAGTACGAGCAGCAGCTCACCACCCGCGTCTTCACCGGCCTGACCCTGCTGGACACCCTGCAGGGCACGGTCGGCGCGGTCAGCATGATCCCCGACGCGTCGACCCCGCACGAGGAGGCGGTGCTCACCAACATCGCGTTCATGGAGTCGGTGCACGCCAAGAGCTACTCGACGATCTTCTCCACGCTGTGCTCGACGCCGCAGGTGGACGACGCGTTCCGCTGGGCGGAGGAGAACCCCTTCCTCCAGAAGAAGGCAAAGATCGTGCTCGGCTACTACGCGGGGGACGATCCGCTCAAGCGCAAGATCGCCTCGGTGATGCTCGAGTCGTTCATGTTCTACTCGGGCTTCTACCTGCCCATGCGGTGGTCCTCGCGGGCCAAGCTCACCAACACCGCCGACGTCATCCGGCTCATCATCCGCGACGAGGCGGTGCACGGCTACTACATCGGGTACAAGTACCAGCGCGCCCTCGAGCACGTCACCCAGGCGGAGCGGGACGAGCTCAAGGACTACACCTTCGAGCTGCTGTTCGAGCTGTACGACAACGAGGCGGACTACACCGAGGATCTCTACGATCCGGTGGGGTGGACCGAGGACGTCAAGAAGTTCCTGCGGTACAACGCCAACAAGGCGCTGATGAACATGGGCTACGAGGGCATGTTCCCGAAGGATGAGACCGACGTCGACCCGGCGATCCTGTCGGCCCTGAGCCCCAACGCCGACGAGAACCACGACTTCTTCTCCGGCTCCGGCAGCTCGTACGTCATGGGCAAGGCCGAGGCGACCGAGGACGAGGACTGGGACTTCTGACGCACCGGTAGCGGCCCACGACGCCCCTGCGACCGAACACGGGCGCAGGGGCGTCGTCGATCCACTGTCGTGGAGGGACTGCTGGCTACCCGTCCGGTGCGACCCCGTTGATCGATCCCCGGATGTCGTCGAGGACCGCCCGCGCCGCCACCGGGCCCGCCCCCTCCCACACGGCACGGTCCACCACGAACACGCGCTGCGATCCCACGGCGTCGAGGTCCGTCCACCTGTCCGAGGCGAAGACCTCCCGCGCCTCGTCCTCGGAGCCGGGCCCGCCTCCGACCACCGCGAAGATCACATCCCCGTCCAGTTCGTCACCCACGGCCGGGGACTGCGGCAGGGGCGGGAGGCGCTCGCCGTCGCGCGTGCGTTGCGCAGGGGGGCGCTCGGCACCCACGGCCTCGAGCATCAGGGAGCCCAGCGTGTCCGGCCGCTGCACCTCCACGCCGTCACCGTCCCCTCCGGTCACCGACACCAGAGAGACCCGGGTATCCGACGGGGTGGTCGCGTCGGCGGTGCGCTGCGCCCGCTCGATCACCTCCAGTAGGAGATCGCCGCCGGCGCGGGGCCGACCGTAGGCGTCGGCGATCGCCTCGGTGGCCTCCGTCCAGTCCACGATGTCGGCGTCGTAGACCACGGTGGGGGCGACATCAGTCACGGCGGCGACGACGGCCGGGTCCACCTCGTCCGACCCGGCCAGCACGATGAGGTCCGGACGCAGTTCCCGCGCGGCCCGCGCGACCTCGTCGGCGTCCCCGCCGACGAGGGGACCGACCGTCGGGAGTCCGGTCAGTGAGTCGGGCAGGTAGACGTCCGCACCGTCGGGTAGGCCGGACGTGCCGACGACGAGGACCTGCAGCCCGAGGGCACAGGCCGTGTCCACCGCGCCTGTGCCGAGCGCCAGGATCCTCTCCGGCGACCGCGGCACCTCCACCCGGTCCGGACCCGGCCCCTCCGTGGGGACCCTGCGGTCACCCGGCCCGGGGAACTCCGCGGGGAACGGTGCCGGGGCGCACGACTCCTCCGGCTCTGCCGAGCGCTGCAACTCCTCGCCGGCCATCCGCGACGGGGTCGTCGTCATCGGGTGCTCGACCATGTCGACGGGGGAGGGGCCACACGCCACGAGCGTCAGCCCGGCCGCCAGGGGGACCGCCGCCCTGACGGCGCGCCGGGCATACCCCCGCGCGGGGTGTTGGCGGGGGGCGGTCACGGAATCGGTCATGGGACAACAGCCTAGGAGATCGGCCGAGAAGGGCCGCTCATGCGGAGGTCGCGGGCGGGCGGCGGGTGCCCGTCCCGGCGTGCCGGACCACGGCGTGATTAGCGGCGACGTGGCCGAGCCAGGCGTGGAGGTCGTCGCGGGTTCCGGCGAAGACGTTGAGATCCACGCCGTCGGTGAAGCCGGGCACCTCACCGGTCTCGGAGCGCTGCCAGAACAGCCACTCGTTCCAGCCGCCGATCACGGGCAGGGTGGGCTCGGAGACCCCGTACTCGGCGAGCCACAGCGGGAACTCGGCGAAGCGGTGGGTGTTGGCCATCCGATCGATCCAGAAGTAGCGGTAGGTGTAGAGGATCGGCGCGCGGCCGGTCCGGTGGGCGAGAGTGTCGAGGAAGACCTGCGTCCAGTCGGCCAGCTCGGCGGGGTCGAGGCCCTCGTCCTTCTCCAGATCGAGCACCGGCGGGAGCTGCGGGCCGCCGACGGACTGCAGTCGGTCGGCGAACGCGTGGGCCTGCTGCGCGGGGTCCATGGCGGGGCGCGCCATGTGGTAGCTGCCGACGAGCATGCCGGCGGCGCGGGCGTCGGCCACGTCGGCCTCGTAGTAGCGGTTGGCGGGTCCGGTGCCCTCGGTGGCCTTGATGAACGCGAAGGACTGCCCGGACGCGGCGGCCGCGTGCCAGTCGACGCCGGCACCGTGCGGATGCTGCCAGCTCGCGGCGTCGACCCCCTGCGCGAGGCCGTGGTAGGCGGGCGCCAGGGGGACGCCGGCGTCGGCGCGCGGGGAGATGACGACGACGAGGAGGCCGAGAGAAAGGGCTGCTGCAGAGGCCACGGCGACGAGAAGGCGGGGAAGGGGGGCGCGTCGGGCCGACGGTCCGGCAGATGTCATGGGCTGAGTATGTTGCAACCCCTTCAGTCACACAAGCAACTCACGCAACATTTCTCACATCTGTCCAGTTCCGGCCCGGGCAGCGGACGCGGTGAGGCGCCGGAGGGTGGCCGGAGAGCGACCGGAGAGTGGCCAAGATCACGGGTTGATCACAACCTGTAACACGCTGCCCCACGCGTTCGATGACCTGGTTTCCTCACCTACGATTAAGGCAATCCCACCGACCAGTCGGGAGTGCCCCTCAATGAACAATGCGATCGACCTGACCACCCCGCGTTACCGCCAAGACCTCGTGACCGAGGTCGATGGCCCGGGCGACGACCCCTTTCTGGAGGTGTCGGTCGCCGAGACCGTGATGCTGGACGAGCACGGGGCGGGGCGGGGGGTTCCGGAGTTGCGGCTGCAGACCGGGGCGGAGGGCATCACGCTCACCGATCGTGACCAGATCCTGCAGCTCCAGGCGATCATCAACCGCGCGGTGAACCAGTGGCGCGAGTCCGCCTCGCACCTGATTTGAGCTCTCCTCGAGCGACTCGACGCGCTGCGCCCTGACGTCGGGCGGTCGGATGCGGGCGGCCGGATGTGGGTGACCGGTCAGTCGACCCGGATCCCCGCCTCGCCGATCAGCGCCAGGCCCACGCCCAGCACCTGGTCGGGCGAGATGAGGGCGCCCCGCAATGCCGACGCCCCGCGTAGGTCCTCCAGGTCGGCGCCGCGCAGGTCCACGGCCGAGAGGGTGGCCCGGTCGAACGCGGCACCACGCAGGTCGGAGCCCTCGGTGGTCAGATCGGCGATGCGCGCCTCGAGCAGGTCGGCCTGCCGGCACCGTGTCGAGGCGAGGCGGACCCGCTGCAGTCGGGCCATCCGTAGGTTGATCATGTCCGCGTGGCAGTCCTCGAATGTCACGTCGGTCAGTCGTGCGTCGGACAGCACGATCCCGGTCAGTCGGCAGCCCGCGAACCTCACGCGGGTGAGCGAGGCGCCGTCGGCCACCAGTCCCGACAGGTCGCAGCCGCTGATCACGACATCGGTCAGCCTCAGGCCGTCCGCGCGGGCGCCGCTCAACCGGAGGTTCTCGAGTGCGGATTCCCGGATCTCCATCCCGCCGATCTGCGCCGCGCCCTCCTCCGGGTCGGGCGCGTGTTCGGCGGCGGCCAGGACCCCGTCCCACAGGCCGTCCGTCTCGAGTTCGGTGCGCGGCGGCTCGAGCTGCTCCCGTCTCGGGATGACGGGGGCGGCGGGTGGACGGGGTGAGTTCGAGCGGCGACGCAGCGGTGGGGGCACGGCCGTCAGCGTAGAGGGGGCGCGATCAGGGGAGGTCGCAGAGTTGCCGGAACTGGTCCCACTCGGCCTCGAGTGCAGCCGGGGAGACGGTCGGCTGCACTGCGATGCCCGACAGACGACTCGCCACCGCGGACAGGGCGTTGTCGGTAACCCCGTCGGAAAGGCGGCGGACCTCGGCGGAGACGGCCTCGCGGTCGGTGTCGGCGCCGTGGACGAGTCGGTGGACGGGTTCGGTCAGCGTCCCGCAGCCCGGGGTGGCCTCCGGCCCGGGCGTCGGGGGCGGCGACGTCGCGGTGGGGGCCGCCGCCCCCGGGGATGAGGTGGCCGTCGCGATGGTCGAGGTGGCCGTGGCCTGGACGGCGGGGTCCGCGGTCCCGGGGGTCTGGTCTCCGACGCTGACCTGGCCGCACCCGGACACCGCCAGCGCGAGGGACGCGGCCGCCGCGGCGACGGTGCCTGCCGCTGCTCTACCGGGGATCATGGGCCGACACTAGCGGCATCTGGGATTCCGCGGGGCGCGGGCGTACTCTGGTCCGCGAGGTAGACCGATCGGTCTATCGAAGTGTGTGAGGAGCGAGAACTGTGAGTCTGCGAGAAGCGTTCGCCTTCCCCGAGATCGTCAACGACTACGCCGCGCGGTGCACCGCCGCCCTCGTGGTGACGCTCGCGGTGATCACCCTCCTCGCTCCCGAGCCCGCCCGGACATGGCTGGCGGGAGCGCTGGTGGTGGGTTTCGTGCTCCGGGTTGCCGGCGGCCCGCGGTACTCGCCGTTCGGTCGCCTGTCGGTTCACGTGCTCGCGCCGCGGGTCAGCGACGAGCCCAAGATGGTCGCCGGCGCGCCCAAGCGATTCGCCCAGACGATCGGCCTGGTGATGTCCTCGATCGCGTTCGGACTGTTCCTCGCCGGGTTCGCGGTGGCGGGCAGCGTCGTGCTCGGTGTGCTGGTCGCCGCCGCGCTCGCCGAGGCCGCGCTCGGCTTCTGCCTGGGCTGCTGGATGTACGGGCAACTCCAGCGGGTCGGCATCGTCTCGGAGGACGCGTGCGTGGACTGCGCGGACATCTGGGCGCGGCCCGGGATGACGGCCCGCAATTAAGGGGCGGCCCGGGAGGACCTCCCGGCTACGCGCCCGCGATGGTCCATTCACGCAGCCCAACCCCTCGATGAGTGTGCAATCGGGCAGCGTAGGCCAGCGAGGACGTGGAGCCGGGGCCGCTTGTGGTGGCGGTGTGAGCGGTCTTGATCGCGGACGACCTGTCGTGGTGCCGCGATACTGTGGACCCATGAGTACTCCCGCTGACGGCAACGCCTCCGACCGGCCCGACGACCCGTTCGGCGGTCGGGCGAACGAGCAGTGGCCCGGTCACGACGGTGGTCAGCAGTACGGGGCCGGCGGCTACGGCGGTCAGCAGTACGGGAGCCCGCAGTACGGAACCCCGCCGTACGGGAGCCCGCAGGGCGGCGGTCAGTTCGACCCGGGTCAGTACGGCGCGCAGCCCTTCTACGGCGCCGAGTACGCCTACGGGGCGCAGCAGCCGTACGGGATGCAGTCCTATGGTCAGCGGTACGGGATGCAGTCCTACGGTCAGTTCCCGCCGGCGGCCCGCAAGGACCCGGCGCTGATGCTGGTGGCGTCCCTCCTCGTGCCCGGCCTGGGGACGATGCTGGTCGGCCGGGCCGGTAGGGGTGTGGGCATCCTCGCCGGCTACCTCGTGGGTGCTCTGCTCTCGGTCATCCTCATCGGACTGCCCATCATGTTCGGGTTCTGGATCTGGGGGATGGTCGACGCCTACCAGGGCGCCAAGGATCACAACGCCCGCCACGGCCTGCCCTGACCCGCGTCCGGCAGCCGCGCGCGGCATCCACGACCACCGGCCCGCCTCACCGGTTCGGCGCATCCCGTCGGCCCGCCTCGTCGTCGTCACGGAGGTGGCGACCTCCGACGTCGTGCCGACCGCCCACCCCGCGACCACTTACGTAACCTGTCTACATGACCGCGACCGAGATCCCCACCACCGACGCGCCCCGTCCCTCGGGCCTCGACCTGCAGTACGTCGATCCGGACGTCCGGCCCCAGGACGACCTCTACCAGCACGTCAACGGCACCTGGATCCGTGAGCACGTGATCCCCGCCGACCGGCCGATCGACGGGGCGTTCCTCGCCCTGCGCGACCTGTCCGAGGAGCGGGTGCGCGACATCATCACCGACGCCCCGGTCGACTCGCAGATCGGCGCCTTCTACGCCTCCTTCATGGACACCGGCGCCGTCGAGGCCGCCGGCGTGGCCGCGCTCGCGCCCGATCTGGCCGAGATCGACGGTGCGACCGACGCCGACTCGCTCGCGCTGGCCATGGCGCGCCTGGAGAAGGTGGGCGTCGGCGGCCTGATCGGCGCCTACGTCAACAACGACGCCAAGAACTCGAGCGAGTACATCCTCTACCTGGTGCAGTACGGCATCGGGCTGCCGGACGAGTCCTTCTATCGTGAGGACCAGTACGCCGAGATGCGCGAGCAGTACACCGACCACATCGCCCGGATGCTCGACCTCGCCGGGCTGGTCGACGACGTGGACGGGGAGACCGGGGCCCGCCGGACCGCCGAGCGGATCGTCGCGCTGGAGACCCGCATCGCCGCCGCCCACTGGGACGTGGTGGCCCGTCGCGACGCGGACAAGACCTACAACCCCGTCACCTGGGACGAGTTGCCGCAGCAGGCCCCCGGCTTCCCCTGGCATGAGTGGGCCCGCGAGCTCGGCGGCACCGAGGAGACGTTCGGCCGGCTCGTCGCGATGCAGCCCGACTTCCTCACCGCCGTGGCCGACCTGTGGGCCTCCGAGCCGCTGGAGACCTGGAAGCAGTGGCTGCGCTGGCGGACGGTCTCCGCGCGCGCGCCGTTCCTGACCTCGGACCTGGTGGACGAGAACTTCCGCTTCTACGGCACCGTCATGTCCGGCACCGAGGAGAACAAGGCCCGCTGGAAGCGTGGTGTCGGTGCGGTCGAGGCCGCCCTCGGCGAGGAGGTCGGCAAGGAGTACGTGGCCCGGCACTTCCCGCCCGGCCACAAGGCGCGCATGGTCGAGCTGGTGGAGAACCTCACCGAGGCCTACCGCTACTCCATCAGCCGTCTGCCGTGGATGACCCCGGCCACCCGCGAGCGGGCGCTGGCCAAGCTCGAGGCGTTCGTGCCCAAGATCGGCTACCCCGACAAGTGGCGCGACTACTCGGCGCTCGAGGTCCGCGCCGACGACCTGCTCGGCAACGTGCGCCGCTCCGCCGAGTTCGAGCACCACTACGAGCTGGGCAAGCTCGGCGGCCCGGTCGACCGCGGTGAGTGGCACATGACGCCGCAGACGGTCAACGCCTACTACAACCCGGTGATGAACGAGATCGTCTTCCCGGCCGCCATCCTGCAGCCGCCGTTCTTCGACGCCGACGCCGACGACGCCGCCAACTACGGGGCGATCGGTGCCGTGATCGGGCACGAGATCGGTCACGGGTTCGACGACCAGGGAGCGAAGTACGACGGCGACGGCAACCTGGTCGACTGGTGGACCGACGACGATCGCGAGGCGTTCGGAACCCGCGTGGAGGCGCTGATCGCCCAGTACGAAGGCCTCACCCCCGACGGCCTGGACGCCACGAAGGACCACGTCAACGGGGCCTTCACGGTGGGGGAGAACATCGGCGACCTGGGCGGTCTCACCATCGCGCTGCTGGCCTACCGGCTGGCACAGGGTTCGAACGAGCAGGGTTCGAACGAGCAGAGCACCGACGGCGAACCCGCCGAGGGCACCGAGGTGGGCCCGGAGATCGACGGGATGACCGGCATCCAGCGGCTCATCACCTCGTGGGCGATCGTGTGGCGGACCAAGACCCGCGCCGAGGAGGCCGGCCGCCGGCTCGCCGTGGACCCGCACTCCCCGCCGGAGTTCCGCTGCAACCAGGTGGTCCGCAACCTCGACGATTTCCACGCCGCCTTCGACGTGACCGAGGACGACGGCCTGTGGCTCGCCCCCGAGGAGCGCGTCAGCATCTGGTGAGGGTGCTCAGGCGCCGGTGAGTCGGCGGTGGTCGAGGTCGAACTCCCGCCGCGCGACCCTCTCGACGGCCCCCGAGGCGATGAGGTCGTGTAGTCGACGGCTCAGCGTCTCCGGGGTCGTTCCCAGGTGCGTGGCGAGGTCGGACTGGGACAGTGGCAGTCGCACCCGGATCCGCCCGTCCTGGCGGGGCGACCCGGGTAACGACACGAGGTAGGCGGACAGTCGCGTGAGCACGTCCTCCGAGGTGATCGACGCCAGGTGCTGTTCGCTCTCGACCACCTTCCACGCCAGTTCGCGGGTGATCGAGTCGTTGAGCACCGGGCACGCGGCGGCCGCTGACCGGAGCGCGCCGTGCGAGACGCTGGTCAGCGTGGTGGCCTCCGCGGCGACGACGGTGTGACGGGCAGGGCAGCCCAGTGCGAACTCCACCAGGCCGAGATGGCTCCCGGGGCCGAGGACCCGGACGTGACGCTGGTGCCCGGACCGGTCCTCCCTGACGACATGGAGGGCCCCGGCCGTGATCACCACCAGGCGGCCCACCGGTTCCCCGGTCACCTGCACCACCGCGCCTGGCCTCGCCGTACTCGTCCGCGACGAGGCGGCCAGGGCGGCCCCGCACCGGGGTGGCAGCGAGGCGAACAGGACCGAGCCCGCGAACAGCGCGGACCCGGTGACTCCGGAATCGTCCCCGTGCGCGGTCATGTCACCAGTGTGGCCCTGTGGGGCGCCCACGTGTGCATTTCCTCACACCGAGTTGACCTAGATCAATGCGGTTCCGAGGCTCCCGGCCTAGTTTCGGATGAACGAACGACAGGGGAGCGATATGTCGGAGACTCTTGTACCGCCCACGCGCCCGACGCGTGAGCTCGACCACCCGCCGGGTGAACCCACGGGTGATGCCCGGCCGGGCTCGTTCGTGTGGAAGATGCTGACGACGACCGACCACAAGTTGCTCGGCATCATGTACATCGTCACCTGCTTTATCTTCTTCTTCGCCGGCGGCCTCATGGCGCTGCTCATCCGGGCGGAGCTCTTCCTCCCGGGTATGCAGTTCCTGTCGAATGAGCAGTTCAACCAGCTGTTCACCATGCACGGCACGGTGATGCTGCTGCTCTACGGAACCCCGATCGTCGTCGGGTTCGCGAACTACATCATTCCGCTGCAGATCGGCGCCCCCGACGTGGCGTTCCCGCGCCTCAACGCGTTCGGCTTCTGGCTGTTCGCCGCGGGCGGCACGATCATGCTCTCCGGCTTCCTGACCCCCGGTGGCGCGGCGTCCTTCGGCTGGACCATGTACATGCCGCTGGCGGACAAGATCCACTCGCCGAACGTCGGCGCGGACCTCTGGATCCTCGGCGTCGGCATCGGCGGCATCGGCACGATCCTCGGTGCCGTCAACTTCGTCACCACCATCATCTGCCTGCGCGCACCGGGTATGACCATGTTCCGGATGCCGATCTTCACGTGGAACATCCTCGTGGCGTCGGTCCTCATCCTCCTGATCTTCCCGCTGCTCACCGCGGCCGCACTCGGCGTCTTCTACGACCGGCAGTTCGGCGGGCGCATCTACGATCCGGGCAACGGTGGCGCCATCCTGTGGCAGCACCTGTTCTGGTTCTTCGGTCACCCCGAGGTGTACGTCCTCGCGCTGCCGTTCTTCGGCATCGTCTCCGAGGTCTTCCCGGTCTTCTCTCGCAAGCCGCTGTTCGGCTACGCCGGCCTGGTCTTCGCGACCCTCGCGATCGCCGCACTGTCGACGGCCGTGTGGGCGCACCACATGTACGTCACCGGCGCGGTGCTGCTGCCGTTCTTCTCCTTCATGACGTTCCTCATCGCGGTCCCGACCGGCGTGAAGTTCTTCAACTGGATCGGCACGATGTGGCGCGGCAAGATGACCTTCGAGACGCCGATGCTGTTCGCCCTCGGCTTCATCATCACCTTCCTCTTCGGCGGTCTGACCGGCGTGATGATGGCCTCGGCGCCGATCGACTTCCACATCTCGGACACGTACTTCATCGTGGCGCACTTCCACTACACGCTCTTCGGCACCATCGTGTTCGCCACGTTCGCCGGCGTGTACTTCTGGTTCCCCAAGATGACGGGCCGGATGTACGACGAGCGGCTCGGCAAGATCCACTTCTGGTTGATCTTCATCGGTTTCCACACGACGTTCCTGGTGCAGCACTGGCTGGGCAACCAGGGCATGCCGCGCCGGTACGCCGACTACCTGGATTCGGACAACTTCACGGTCCTCAACCAGATCTCCACGGTCGGTTCGTTCATCCTCGGCATCGCGATGCTGCCGTTCATCTGGAACATCATCAAGAGCTGGCGCTACGGGGAGATCGTCACGGTCGACGACCCGTGGGGCGCGGGCAACTCCCTCGAGTGGGCGACCTCGTGCCCGCCGCCGCGCCACAACTTCGTGACGCTGCCCCGGATCCGCTCCGAGCGCCCCGCGTTCGAGCTGCACTACCCGCACATGAGCGAGCGGATGCGGGCGGAGGCCCACGTCGGGGGCCGTCGCAAGGCCCGGGACCCGGACACCGCGAAGGACGTCGGGGAGCGCGGGACCTCGCCCTACAGGAGCTGAACACCGAGGGCCGGATGCGTGGAAGCGGCAACCCCCGGGTCGGGGCGACGGATAGTGTCGGTGCCCATGACGATCCGGGTAGTGGAATGGTCGACGGGGTATCTGGGCCGGATGGCAGTCGAGGCGATCGCCGCCCGGCCCGAGCTGGAACTGGTGGGCCTGTACGTCTCCGACCCGGCCAAGGTCGGCGTGGACGCCGGGCGACTCGCCGGGGTGGACCGCGACCTGGGTATCGCGTCCACCGATGACACTGACGCGCTGCTCGCGCTGGACCCGGACGCGGTGGTCTACACCGCCGAGACCGAGACGCGGTTCGTGGACGCGATCTCCGACTTCTGCCGCTTCCTGCGCGCCGGTATCGACGTGGTGGCCTCCGGTCCGGTGCTGCTGCAGTACCCGCACGGCACCCTGCCCGAGGAGATGATCTCCGAGCTCGCCGCCGCCGGACGTGAAGGCGGCGCCACACTGCACGTCAACGGCATCGACCCCGGCTTCGCCAACGACGTCCTGCCGCTGGCCATGACGAGCCTGTCCCGGCGGATCGACCACATCCGCATGGGCGAGATCGCCGACTACTCCGTGTACCACCAGGGCGAGACCATGCGGCGACTGTTCGGCTTCGGCGGATCCATGGACACGCTGCCGCCACTGCTGCGTCCGGGGATGCTGGCGGCGGGCTGGGGATCGGTGGTCCGCCAGCTCGCGGCCGCCCTCGACGTCACCCTGGACGAACCGCTGGTGGAGCGCCATGAGCGACTGCCCGCGGACCGCGACCTGACCCTGCTGGCGTGCGAGGTCCCGGCGGGGACGCAGGCGGCGCTGCGGTTCGAGGTGGTGGGGCAGGTCGACGGCGAGGACCGCATCGTCCTCGAGCACGTCACCCGCACCGCCCACGACCAGGCCCCCGACTGGCCGCGACCCGACCACGGCGACGGCTGCTACCGCATCGAGATCGCCGGCGAGCCCGCGATGCGGGTGGAGTTCGGCCACCACGCCGAGCGCGGCGACCACAACGTCTCCGGCATGCTCGTCACCGCGATGCGACTGGTCAACTCGGTGGAGGCGGTCGTGGCGGCGGCGCCGGGACTCGTGTACGCGAAGGACCTCCCGCTGATCACCGGGCGTGGCTTAATGAGCACATGAGAACCCTGCGGGCCGCCCTGGCCGTCACCGCCGCCGCCCTCCTCGCGGTGACGGGCGCGGGCGCCGCGAACGCCACCGACCCGTCGACGCGGGCACCGCTGCCGGTGCCGTACTCGTTCTTCACCGGGGCCGCCCAGGCACTCACCGCCCCGGGGGCGGAGCTGCCCGGGGCCAACGACTGGTCCTGCCGCCCCACCGCCGACAAGCCGCGCCCGGTCGTGTTGGTCCACGGCACCTCGGGCGGCGCGGTCACCAACTGGGCCACCTACGGGCCACTCCTGCACAACGAGGGCTACTGCGTCTACACGCTCACCTACGGGGCGTTGCCCGGCCAGCCGTGGCCGGTCAGTCTCCTGGGCGGCCTGTCGGACATCACGGAGGTCTCGGTGCCGCAGGTCGGCGAGTTCGTCGACCGCGTCCTCGCCTCGACCGGTGCCGAGCAGGTCGACCTCGTCGGGCACTCGCAGGGGACGCTCGTCTCCGGCCTGGTCGCCAAGGTCGGCCGGCCCGGCAAGGTGAACACCGTCGCCTCGATAGCCCCGCTGTGGCACGGCTCCCGCGGGACCGGGTCCGGGGCGATCGGGACCGCCCTGGCCAGCGGGGACCGCGGACGTGCGGTCGAGATCGCTCCGTCCCTCGGCCAGATGGCCGCCGGGTCGGAGACGCTCGAACTCCTGTGGTCGGGTGGCACCCCCTATGCGCCGGGCGTGACCTACCTCAACCTCGTGACCCGGTACGACCAGCTGGTCCAGCCGTACACCTCCGGTGTCGTCGAGGGCCCGCGGGCCACCAACATCACCATCCAGGACGGGTGCGAGCAGAACCGGGCCGAGCACCTGGCCATCGCCTCGGATCCCCGGACCGCGGACTTCATGCTCAACGCCCTCGACCCCGCCGATACTCGTGAACCGCGGTGCGAGGCGGTCGCCCCGTACCTGGGACCGATCCCCCCGCCGCCGGGATCGTGAACCGGACCGGGGTCGCGGGACTGCTCGCGGCGGCAGCCCTCGTCGTCGTCGCCCCCGTCCCCGCGGCTGCCGCGCCCACGGCTGCGGCCGCTCCCGCCCCCACCACGGGCCAGGTTCCGTGGCGGTGGTGGGACGGCGCGGCGTACCAACTCACCCACCGCCTGGCCGATCCGCCCGGGATCAACCGGGACGACTGCCGGCCGACCGCGCAGCGCCCCGCGCCGGTGATCCTCGTGCACGGCACCGGGCTCAACGGCGGGAACTCGTGGGCCACCCTCGGTGCCGCACTGGCCGCCGAGGGCTACTGCGTGTGGGCCCCCACCGTGGGCGCGCCACCCGGACCCGGCGGCGCCCCGGGGTCTGTGGGCGGCGTCGACTCGCTCACCGGCGCCTCGGCGCCTCAGCTCGCCGCCGAGATCGACCGGGTGCGTGCGCTCACCGGGGCCGCCGAGGTGGACCTGGTGGGGCACTCGCAGGGCGCGATCATCGCCTCCTACGTCACCGCGACCGCCCGGGCCGACGCCGTGCGCACCGTCGTCACGCTGGGCGCCGATCCCGCCCGGTCCGGCGACGGGCCACCCGAGTTCGTCACCGATCTGCTCGGCGTGCTGTCGCCCGACACCGCGCGGCAGGACGCCGAGGCGACGCTCGCGTGGCTGGGCGAGGAGGGCGTCCCGTTCGCGCGCGGGGTGCGGTACGTGGCGGTGTCCTCGGACTACGACGAACTCACCGGGCCGGTGGTGGCGCCGGAGGTGCCGGACTTCGTGGACCTGGACGTGGTGCGGCTGCAGGACGGCTGCGAGGTCGACCGCTCGGGGCACCTGACCGTGCTGGCGTCGCCTCGAGCGGTGGACCTGGTGATCGACGCCCTCGGCGGGCCGCGGGGCCCGGGTGGTGTCGAGCCGGCCGGCCCGCCGCCGCGCTGCGTTCCCGCGGATCAGCTGCTGGGCGTGCTCGCGCCCGTTCCGCCCCGGTGACCAGGCGCGCCGGATCAGTTCAAGCGGAGGCCGGTCTCGGGGTCGAACGCGTGGACCTCGGAGTCGACGTGCCGGACGCGGAGGCGCTCGCCGACCGCGGTCCCGTGTGCCCGGTCCAGGCGCACGGCGATCCGGTCGCCGGCGTCGGTGTGGCCGTACGCGAAGGACTCCGCGCCCAGCTCCTCGACCAGGTCCACCACCAGATCCAGGCCGGGTTCGTCCTCGCCCACAACCCGCAGTGACTCCGGTCGGGCACCGAGGGTGACGCGGTCGCGGCCCTCGAGTGAGGCGGGGATGGCCACCTCGGCGTCACCGACGTGGGCCCGGGAGCCCTCGACCGCCACCTCGAGGAGGTTCATGGCCGGCGTGCCGATGAAGCCGGCGACGAACGCGTTGACCGGCCGGTCATACAGCTCGCGGGGGGCCGCGACCTGTTGGAGGACGCCGTCTCTGAGCACCGCGACGCGCGTACCCATCGTCATGGCCTCGACCTGGTCGTGGGTGACGTACACCGTGGTCACGCCCAGCCGTCGTTGCAGCCCGGCGATCTCCCCGCGGGTGGAGACCCGCAGCTTGGCGTCGAGGTTCGACAGTGGCTCGTCCATACAGAACACCTTGGGCCGACGCACGATCGCCCGACCCATGGCGACCCGCTGGCGCTGGCCGCCGGACAGTTGGGAGGGTTTGCGGTGGAGGAGGGGATCCAGCTGCAGGATCCGCGCGGCCTCCTCGACCTGCTTGCGGGTGTCGGACTTGTTGACGCCGGCGTTGCGCAGTGCGAACCCCATGTTCTGGGCGACCGTCATGTTGGGATACAGCGCGTAGTTCTGGAACACCATGGCCACGTCGCGGTCGCGGGGAGCGACGCCGGACACGTCGAGCTCGTCGATGAACACGCGGCCGGCGTCGACGGGTTCCAGACCTGCGAGCATCCTCAGGCTGGTGGACTTGCCGCAGCCGGAGGGGCCGACCAGGACGAGGAACTCGCCGTCGGTGATGTCGATGTCGAGGGCGTCGACGGCGGGCGCCGATCCCTTGTCGAACCGGCGGGTCGCGTGGTCGAAGCGGACGGTGGCCATCGGGTGGGGTGCTCCTCGTGCGTGAATGTTCGGGGGAGGTGACGCGGCTGTGGGGTCAGGGGT
>NZ_JABFAN010000018.1:251934-261474 GCF_017168155.1 Dietzia sp. KRD202
TCCTCGGCATCGCGATGCTGCCGTTCATCTGGAACATCATCAAGAGCTGGCGCTACGGGGAGATCGTCACGGTCGACGACCCGTGGGGCGCGGGCAACTCCCTCGAGTGGGCGACCTCGTGCCCGCCTCCGCGCCACAACTTCGTGACGCTGCCCCGGATCCGCTCCGAGCGCCCCGCGTTCGAGCTGCACTACCCGCACATGAGCGAGCGGATGCGGGCGGAGGCCCACGTCGGGGGCCGTCGCAAGGCACAGGACCCGGACTCGGCCAAGGATGTGGCCGACCGGGGACCATCCCCGCAGAAGGGCTGATCGCCCGCCCGTACTCACCCACGGGCGTAGGTCCCGGGAACCCCGTCGGCGGCTCGTCCACCGGCGGGGTTTCCGCTTGTCAGGCCCCGCAACATCAGCACCGCCCTCCCCGATCACCTGTCAGGAGTACATGTGAGCACCACCGGCACCCCGGCTCTCCTCACCGTCACCGGGCCCGACCGCCCGGGCGTAACCGCGCGGGTGATGTCCGTCCTCGCGTCCCACCACGCCGATCTGGTCGACGTGGAGCAGGTCGTCGTCAACGGCCATCTGTCCCTGGGGCTCATGGTCCGGGTGGACGACGGCGCCGATGTGGTCACCGTCGTGCGGGAGCTCACCGAGCAGGTCCACGACCTCGGGATGCAACTCGAGGTCCAGTTCGACGACATCGCCCCCGCGGCCCCGCCCTCGACGCACGCGGTCGTGATTCTCGGCAGCCCCGTCCCGGCCTCCGCGTTCTCGGCCGTCGCCGGCTCGCTGGCCTCCATCGGCGCGAACATCGACACGATCCGCGGGATCGCCGACTACCCGGTCACCGGTATCGAGTTGCACGTGTCCACCGCCGGCCGGGACTCGGCCGACGATGCCCGCCTGCGCGAGACCCTCGCCCCCCTCTCGGACGCCCACGGCGTCGACATCTCGGTGGACCGGGCCGGGCTCGGCCGTCGGTCCAAGCGACTGGTGGTGTTCGATGTGGACTCCACCCTCGTCCAGGGCGAGGTGATCGAGATGCTCGCCGCGCACGCGGGCAAGGAGGACGAGGTCCGGGCCGTCACGGAGCGTGCCATGCGCGGAGAGCTCGACTTCGCCCAGTCCCTGCACGAGCGTGTCGCGACGCTGGCAGGTCTGCCCGCCACCGTGCTGGACGAGGTCGCCTCGAGCATCGTGCTCACGCCCGGGGCCCGCACCACCATCCGCACGCTCAAGCGGCTGGGGATCCGCTGCGGGGTGGTCTCCGGCGGCTTCATCCAGGTGATCTCCGGCCTCGCCGAGGAGCTGGGACTCGACTTCGCCCGCGCCAACACCCTCGAGATCGTGGACGGCACGCTCACCGGCCGGGTGGTCGGCGAGGTGGTGGACCGCGAGGCGAAGGCCGCCTACCTCCGCGAGTTCGCCGACGAGGTCGGTATCTCGCTGAGCCAGACCGTCGCGGTCGGTGACGGTGCCAACGACATCGACATGCTCACCACCGCCGGGCTGGGAATCGCGTTCTGCGCCAAGCCCGCCCTCCGCGAGGTGGCGGACGCGTCATTGTCCAAGCCGTTCCTCGACACCGTTCTGTTCGTGCTGGGGATCACCCGCGACGAGATCGAGGCCGCGGACACCGCCGCCGGCACGTACCGCCGCGTCCCCCTGACGTGACCGGCACGCCCGGGGCGGGGGAGGGCGGTCCCGAGACCGGTGGGCCCGTGATCGGCGGCCCGGCGACCGGCGCCGCACTCGACTGGTGCCACGCCCGGCTCCGGGCGGGCTCGGCCGGCGCGGAGGACCCCGAGGATCGTGCGACCGTTCGGTCGATGCCGATCGTGCTGCACCTGCCCAAGGCGGACCCTCCGGCCCGGACCCCGCTGCTCGAGTCGGTGGCCGGCGCGGTCGCGGCGCTGTGCCTCGACGAACGGGTCGCGCCGGGAGGGCCGTGGCACGAGGCCTACGCCGCGTGGTTGGACGCCCGGATGCGCAAGATCGCCCGACGTGCCCGCGGCGCCCAGTGGCGGGCCTCGCTCGAGGTCCCCGGGGTGACCCGGGAGATCGACGGCGCCGCCGCGAGGGCGTTCGTCCCCGGCCCGGTGGACGAGGTGGACCCGCGGCTGGCCAGGCTGCAGATCGGCGGCACCGACCTTGAGCGTGACGAGCCCGGCGCGCCGCCCGAGGGGACGCCGGTGGTGTGGATCGACGGTGCGCTCGAGATGTCGACGGGAAAGGCGGCGGCGCAGGTCGGCCACGGGGTCATGCTGCTCATCGCCGCGATGGAACGCGATCGTCTCGATCGCTGGTTGGCCGACGGGCTCCCGGTCGCCGTCCGCGAAGCCGATCCCTCCCGGTGGCAGGACCTGGCCGAGGCGGTGGCCGCCGGGACACCGGGAGTCGCCGCGGTGGTGGACGCCGGCTACACCGAGGTGGCGCCGGGGTCGCTCACGGTCATCGCCGTCGACGCCTGAGCGGCGCCCCGGGGAGCGTTCAGGCGTCGCGCAAGCGCTCCAGGGCGCCGGTCACGACGTCCTTGTCGGTGGTCTGCCAGAACGGCGGCAGCGAAGCGCGTAGGTATCCGCCGTACCGCGCGGTGACCAGACGGGAGTCGAGCACCGCCACCACGCCGCGGTCCTCGGTGCGGCGGAGCAGCCGGCCCACGCCCTGTGCGAGCAGGAGGGCGGCGTGGTTACCGGCGACGGCGAGGAACCCGTTCCCCCCGCGGGCCGCCACCGCACGCTGACGCGCCGAGAGCAGCGGATCATCGGGACGGGGGAACGGGATGCGGTCGATCACGACCAGCGACAGGGTCCGTCCCGGGACGTCGACGCCCTGCCACAGCGACAGGGTGCCCACGAGGGTCGTCTCCTCGTCGTCGGCGAACGTCGCGACGAGGTTGGCCGTGGAGTCCTCGCCCTGGCAGAGGACGGGGGTGTCGAGTCGTTCGCGGAGCAGTTCGGCGGCGGCCTTCGCCGCGCGCATCGACGAGAACAGTCCGAGCGTGCGGCCCCCGGCGGCGGTGATGAGATCGACCAGTTCCTCCTCGGCCGCGGGCGACGGGCCCTCCCGGCCGGGCGCGGGGAGGTGAGCTGCCACGTAGAGGATGCCGTTGCGCCGGTAGTCGAACGGGGATCCCGCGTCGAGGCCCGTCCACCGCAGGGCGCTCGCGTCGTCGTCGGAGGGCGGTTCGAGCGACACCGCGCTCGCGGTGTCCGGGCGTGCCGACGAGGCGGGCGGCAGTCCCCAGGTGGCGGCGAGCCCGTCGAACTTCCCGCCCGTGGTGAGGGTCGCGGAGGTGAGGATCACCGTGGACTCGGCGAACAGGCGGGCACGCAGGAGCCCGGCGACGGACAGGGGAGCGACGCGCAGGATCCGTCCTCGTCGTTCCTCCACGCTCATCCATACGATCTCTAGGCGCTCGGTGACCGGCCGCTCGAACGAGGAGAGGATGCGGTCTGCGGCGTCGGCGATCTCGTCCAGCGCGGCGAGGGTCTTCTGACGGTCGGAGGCACCCTGTGGGTCACCGGCGGCCTCTCCGGGCTTGGGACCCGGGACCGCGCTGCGACAGTTCTCGGCGGTGTGGCGGACAGCGGCCAGCGCGAGGTCCGCGCCCTCGGGCATGAGGTCCCATCGCGCCTCGGGACAGATCTCCAGCAGCGTGGCGAGACCCTCCCCGGCGGCGACCATGCGGTCCGCGGTCTGCTGGTCGACGAGCTTCGCCGCCCGGCGCGCGGCCTGGATCACGGCCGCGCCGGTGAGTTCGGCGGTGGTCACGCCGGTCACCCGGTCGGACAGCTCGTGGGCCTCGTCGATCACCACCGCGTCGTGTTCGGGCAGCACGGAGACATCGGTCATGGCGTCGATCGCGAGCAGCGCGTGGTTGGTCACCACCACGTCGGCGCGGCCGGCCTCCTGGCGTGCCAGTTCGGCGAAGCACTCGGAGAACTCGGGGCAGACCTGCCCCAGACACTCGCGACTGGTCACCGACACCTGCCGCCACGCCGCGTCGGAGACACCGCGGGGCAGGTCGTCGCGGTCGCCGGTGTCGGTGTCCTGCGCCCAGTCGTGCAGGCGGGCGATCTCGCGGCCCAGCCACGAGCTCGGGCCGGTGTCCCGGGGGGTGGCCTCACGTGGGGTGCGCGCGGCCGTGGACTCGCCGCCGAGGGGCAGGTCGAACAGTTCCTCGGTCTCCACCTCCTCCGGGTCGGCCTCGTCGACCGGCCCCGAGCTCACCCGGTGCAGGCACAGGTAGTTGCCCCGGCCCTTGAGGATCGCGTGGGAGGGACTCACGCCGAGTTCCGGGCGGAGCGCCTTGGACAGCCGCGGCAGGTCGCGGTCGACCAGCTGGTTCTGCAGCGCGATGGTCGCGGTGGAGACCACCACGGTGTTCCCGGTGGCCACGGCGTGGCGCAGCGCCGGCACCAGGTAGGCCAGGGACTTACCGGTGCCCGTCCCGGCCTGGACTGCGAGGTGCTCCCCCGTCGCCAGGGCGTTGCCCACGGCCTCGGCCATCGTCACCTGGCCCGTGCGTTCGCTGCCGCCCAGGCCCGCGACCGCGGTGGCGAGCAGGTCGGAGACGGGGGGGAGCGAGTCGGTCACGCGGATACCCTAGCGGCCGCACCGGACAGTGGCCCGGGCCGCCGGGCGGCTCGGGGGCAGACCTGGCCGGCTCGGGGGCAGACCCGGTCGGCTCGAGGCCCACCCGGATGCGTCGGCGGACGACCGACAGCTCCGCTCAGCGGGTGGCCGGGGGGATGACCCTCACGGGGATGGCGGGGTCGCCCTGACTCAGCGCGAGCCCCTCCCACGGCAGGGACACCATCACGGCGGCGTGGTGGGCGCGTGACTGCTCGAGGGTCGGGAGCCCGGGGACGGTCTCGCCGCCCCGGATCAGCGGGACCATGAGATCGCGCGTCTCGAGACCGGGCTCCTCGGGGGCGTCCCCGGACCACGGCAGCAGCAACTCCTCGACGGCGGTGCCCGAGCGGCGGTGGTGGCGGACCGCGCGCTTGGCTCCGGGCAGGGACTCCTTCTGTGCGGAGCGTTTGGCCACGGGGATCCCGTCGACCTCGACGAGTTTGTAGACCATGCCGGCGGTCGGGGCGCCCGAGCCGGTCACGAGCCGGGTGCCGACGCCGTACACGTCGACCGGCTCAGCGCGCAGAGCGGCGATCGCGTACTCGTCGAGGTCCCCGGAGACCACGATCCGGGTGTTGCGGGCGCCGAGGGCATCCAGCTGGCTGCGGACCTGCCGGGCGAGCACCCCCAGGTCGCCGGAGTCGATACGGACGCCGCCGAGTCCGTGCCCGGCGACCTCGATCGCCGTCGCCACGCCCGTCGCGATGTCGTAGGTGTCCACCAGGAGGGTGGTGTCCACACCGAGGGTCTTCACCTGCGAGCGGAAGGCGGCCGCCTCGTCCGGACCCTGCGGGCCGGTGTGCAGCAGGGTGAACGAGTGGGCGGACGTCCCGGCGGAGGGCACGCCGTGCCGGCGCGTCGCCTCCACGTTGGAGGTGGAGTCGAACCCGGTGAGGTAGGCGGCCCGGGCCGCGGCGACCGCTGCTTCCTCGTGTGTGCGGCGGGACCCCATCTCGATGATGGGGCGGCCGTACGCCGCGGAGGTCATCCGCGCGGCGGCGGAGGCGATCGCGCTGTCGTGGTTGAGCACGGACAGGACCAGGGTCTCGAGTACGACGCACTCCGCGAACCCGCCCCGGATGCTCAGCACGGGCGAGCCGGGGAAGAACAGTTCGCCCTCCGCGTAGCCGTCGACGTCACCCGTGAAGCGGAAGTCGCGGAGCCAGTCGGTGGTCCGCTCGTCGAGCGAATCCGACAGCGCCTCGATCTCCTCGTCGTCGAACCGGAAGTCCGCCACGCGTTCGAGGAGCCGACCGGTGCCTCCGACCACCCCGTACCGACGGCCGGAGGGCAGGCGTCGGGCGAAGACCTCGAACACACACGGCCGGTCGGCGGTGCCGTCCGCCAGGGCCGCCCGGATCATAGTGAGCTCGTACTTGTCCGTGAGCAGGGCGGTGGACGGTCGCCCGGTGGGGGGCGTGACATGGGAGGGAGTCGGCGGGGTCACGGGGGCGACTCTACGGCGTGGCCTACCCGGCGGGAACCCGTATCCTGGGTTCCATGCACCCTGTGACGACACCGCTTGCGGCCGTCCGGAGCACCGCCCCGGTGATGGCGATGCCGTCGGCCGCGCCCGTGGAGTCCACGGACGCGGACCTCGACGGTGGGGTGGACAGCCCCTGGCTCACCGTGGTCTGGGACGACCCGGTGAACCTGATGAGTTACGTGACGTACGTGTTCCAGCGGGTGTTCGGCTACAGCAGGGAGAAGGCGCATGGCCTGATGCTCAAGGTCCACAACGACGGTCGGGCGGTGGTGTCGTCCGGCAGCCGCGACAAGGTCGAGAACGACGTCCGCAAGCTGCAGGAGGCCGGACTGTGGGCCACGATGCAGCGGGATGCGTGAGGCGGTGAAGGCGTGGCAGCGCAAGGCGTCCCTCGGTGGGGCGCGCATCAAGTCGGTCATGGAGAACCATGAGGTGCAGATCCTGCACGCCCTGGTCTCCAACGTGGTGGACATGCTCGAACAGCGCCGGGACTCCGCCCCGCGCGATGAGCTGGCCGAGATCACGGGGATGCGCAGTGGCCACTCGCAGGTGCCCGCCGAGGCGCCCCTGGCGCGGTTGTTGCCGGACTTCCACCGCCCTGAGGCGGCCGACCGTGCGGACGGGTCCGACACGGACGGTGCGGCCGTCGCGCGGGCCCACAACTCGGGCATGCGGATGATCCACGAGCCGGCGATCATCGACGCGAAACTCGGCTGCGCGGGCGTGGTGTTGCGTTCGTTGCCGTCGCGGGGCGGGACGGTGTCGCTGACCCTCGAGCAGGCGAACTCGTGGATGCGGTGTCTCAATGATGTGCGACTGGGGCTGGGCGCGGTCCTGCTGGAGGCGGGCTCGTCCGACGGGGTCGCCGCCACCGATATCCCCGAGTACGTGCCCGACGATGACCCCCGGTCCGCCCAGTTGGACGTGTACCACTGGCTGACCTTCATGCAGGACTCCCTGTGCACGGCCCTGGACGGGCAGTGAGACGACGGGCTGTGAGACGACGGGCTGTGAGGAGAACATCGTGAACCGAGACCCCCGTTCGCCGTGGCCGGGTACCGGCGCCGGACCGACCCGCCCGGCGGACCCGGGACCGCGGCGCTGGCCGGCCCTGGTCCTGCTGTGGTCGTTCGTCGCCCTGATGTGGGTGGTCGAGGCGGCGGACCAGGTGTTGCTGCGGGTCACCGGGGAGCCCCAGGTGCTCGACGGCTACGGGGTCCAGCCGCTGGCGACGGACGGGCTCCTCGGCATCGTGTTCCAGCCGTTGCTGCACGGGGACTGGGCGCACCTGATCGGTAACTCGATCGCACTGCTCGTGCTGGGGTCGATCATCGCCCTGTCCGGGATCCGACCGCTGGTCGGCGTCACCCTCGTGTCGTGGCTGATCTCGGGAGTGGTGTCCTGGTTGCTCGGCGGCACCGGGACCGTCCACATCGGGGCCTCCGGGATCGTGTTCGGCTACATCTTCTACGTCATCGTCCGGGGCTTCTTCTCCCGGCGCATCCTGCACCTGGTGATCGGACTGGTCATCGGCTTCTACTACGGGCTCGAGGCGCTGGCGGGCCTGTCGCCGATGCTGGACGGGGTGTCCTGGCAGGGTCATCTCGGGGGCGCGATCGGCGGCGTGGCGTCGGCGTACGGCCTCAAGCGCGACCGGAAACCGCAGCAGCGGCAGCTCGCCACGCAGCCGCGGTGGTCCGCCGGACCGCGGAGGTGACGCACCCCGACCCGCAGGCTCCCATCGGGGTGTTCGACTCCGGCGCCGGCGGTCTGACGGTGGCCCGGGCGATCGTGGACCAGCTACCCGACGAGTCGGTGGTCTACGTCGGTGACACCGCCAACGGGCCGTACGGTCCGTTGCCGCTGGCCGAGGTCCGGGCGCACGCCCTCGCGGTGGCGGACCAACTCGTCGACCGCGGGGTCAAGGTGTTGGTGATCGCGTGCAACACGGCGTCGGCGGCGATGCTCCGCGACGCCCGCGAGCGCTACCCGGTACCGGTCGTGGAGGTCATCCAGCCGGCGGCCCGGCGCGCGGTGGCCACCACCCGCTCGGGCCGGATCGGGGTCATCGCCACCCGCGCGACAGTGGCGTCGCGGGCGTACGACGACGCGGTGGCCGCGGCCGTCGGGATCGAGCTGACGTCGGTGGCGTGTCCGAAGTTCGTCGAGTTCGTCGAGCGCGGCATCACCAGTGGCCGTCAGGTGCTCGGGTTGGCGGAGGGGTATCTCGCCCCGATCCGCGACGCCGACGTCGACACCCTGGTGCTGGGGTGCACCCATTACCCGTTGCTGTCCGGTGTGGTGCAGTTGGCGGCGGGGGACCACGTCACGCTGGTCTCGAGCGCGGAGGAGACCGCCAAGGACGTGCTGCGGGTACTCACCGCGCAGGACCTGTTGAGGCCACACGATGCGGCCGAGCCGGCGACCCACGAGTACCTCGTCACCGGTGATCCCGACGCCTTCCGCCGGGTGGCGTCACGGTTCCTCGGCCCCGGTCTGGTGACCGTCGGGCGGGCGGAGTCGGACTGATGGACGGTGACACGCATCGCGGGCACAACCGCGAACACCACGACACGCGGTGCGGCGTGGCACGATGGTGCCCATGTTTCTGACTGTCCTCGGGTGCTCGGGAAGTATCGGTGGACCCACCTCGCCGGCGTCCGGGTATCTGGTCGAGGTCGACGGTCTCGCCCCCGTGGTGATCGACATGGGGCCCGGTGTCCTCGGCGCACTGCAACGACACGTGGCCCCCGAGGACGCGACCGTCCTGCTGTCCCACCTCCACGCCGACCACTGCCTGGATGTCCCGAGTCTGTTGGTCCTGCGGCGCTTCGGCCCCGGTGCGAAGGGCGCGGGCCGCGTGCCGCTGGTCGGGCCGTCCGGGACGGCCTACCGGATCGGGGTGGCGTCGGCGGAGGAGCCGGGGACGGTCGACGACCTGTCGGACACGTTCGACGTGGCCACGTGGGACGTCGCGCCCGAGGTGGAGATGAGGGGCGACGACGACGAGGTGGCCCTGAGCGTGCGGGCCGACCGGGTGGAGCATCCTCCGGAGTCGTACGGAATGCGCCTGACCTCCCGTAGCGGCCGGGTCCTGGCGTACAGCGGGGACACCGCCTATTGCGACGCCCTGGTCGAGCTGGCGGTCGGCGCGGACGTCCTGCTCTGTGAGGCGTCCTGGACGCACGAGGAGGGGCGCCCGCCGGGCATCCACATGTCGGGGGCGGAGGCGGGCCTGACCGCTCACCGCGCCGACGTGGGTCGTCTCGTGCTGACCCACATCCCGCCGTGGGTGGACCGCGAGGCGGTCCGCGCGGAGGCGGCCGTCGAGTTCGGCGGGGAGATCCTGCTGGCGGAGCCGGATCTGCGGATCACGGTCTAGGTGGCGGGCCGGCACCCCCCGACCCCTCCCGGCCG
>NZ_JABFAN010000018.1:261574-314025 GCF_017168155.1 Dietzia sp. KRD202
TCGAGCGGGCCACCGGGGCCGGCCCCGGGATCGACATCGAGCGCGACGTCGCGCTCCGAAGTCGCACCATCGTCGAGGCGAACCTCAAGGATGCCGACGATGTGGCGACGGTGCTCGACCTCATCGAGCATCAGCAGAGCAGACGGACGCGGCGACGCCGACCTGCGGGACGTGACCATCACGCGGGGGTTCACCTCGCACCCGGCGGGGTCGGTCCTCGTCACCTTCGGGCAGACCCGCGTCATGTGTACGGCAAGCGTCACCGAGGGCGTGCCGCGGTGGCGCAAGGGTTCGGGCCTGGGGTGGCTCACGGCGGAGTATGCGATGCTGCCGGCCGCGACCCACGAGCGCTCGGGCCGGGAGTCGGTCCGCGGCAAGGTGGGCGGTCGCACCCACGAGATCAGCCGTCTGGTGGGCCGCTCCCTGCGGGCCTGCATCGACCTGTCCGCGCTGGGGGAGAACACGATCGCCCTGGATTGCGATGTCCTGCAGGCCGACGGCGGGACACGGACCGCGGCGATCACCGGCGCGTACGTGGCCCTGGCGGACGCGATCACGTGGCTGCAGGCCAAGGGCGCGGTCACCGGCAACCCGCTCACCGGGGCGGTCGCCGCGGTGAGCGTCGGCGTCGTCGACGGCCGCGTCCTGTGCGACCTGCCCTATGAGGAGGATTCGCGGGCCGAGGTGGACATGAACGTGGTGTGCACCGACGGCGGCAAGCTCATCGAGGTCCAGGGGACCGCCGAGGGCGCGGCGTTCGGCCGCGACCTGCTGGACGCGATGCTCGACTCGGCGCAGGCCGGCTGCGAGCGACTGTTCGAGATGCAGCGCGAGGCCCTCGCGGCGCCCTACCCGGGCGAGTTGCCGTCGCCGCCGGCTGCACGGAACCGAGGGCGGTAGTCGTGACCGTTCGCCTGGTGGTCGCGAGCCGCAATGCCAAGAAGCTGGCCGAGCTGCGCCGGGTGCTGGAGTCGGCGGGGATCGTCGGCATCGAGCCGGTGGGACTGGACGAGGTGCCGGAGTACCCGGAGGAGCCCGAGGACGGCGCCACCTTCGCGGACAACGCGCTGATCAAGGCCCGATCCGGTGCGCAGGCGACCGGCCTGCCGTGCCTGGCGGACGACTCGGGACTGGCGGTGGACGCCCTCAACGGCATGCCCGGGGTCCTGTCGGCGCGCTGGGCCGGGCGGCACGGCGACGACGCCGCGAACAACGCGCTCCTGCTCGCGCAGCTGGCGGATGTGCCGGAGGAGCGCCGGGGAGCGGCGTTCGTCTCGGCGTGCGCGCTGGTCGGTCAGGGCGTCCCGCACGCTGCGGGCTCGCCTGCTGCTCAGGACGGGGTGGGCGAGATCGTGCAGGAGGGCCGCTGGCCGGGCCGCGTGTTGCGGCAGTCGCGTGGTGAAGGCGGGTTCGGGTACGATCCGCTGTTCATGCCCGAGGGGTCCGACCGCGCCGCCGCCGAGCTCAGCCCGGAGGAGAAGGACGCGGCCTCGCACCGTGGCCGGGCCCTGCGCGCCCTGGTGCCGGCGCTGCGGGTACTCGCCGAGCGGGCCTGACGGCGGCATCCGACCGGCGCACGCTGGCCGACGCGCGCCGGTCGGATGCCGGTGCCGACTAGAGCTCGCTGCGTCCGCGCACGGCCTCCAGTGCCCGCTCGGTCTCGAGCACGCGCAGGTGGGGGACCGGGTCGGCGCCCGACCACAGGACGTACTCGGTGAGCTGCCGACGTACGAGTGCTCGTAGGTCGTCGGGGTTCCACGGCTTGGCGACGTAATAGTCCAGCCCGCCTTCGTTGACCGCGCGGATGGTGTCGGCGTGGTCGGCCTGGCCGGTCACCAGCACGGTCCGCACGTGTGGGTGCCGGCCCGAGGCCATGAGCTCCACGAGGAAGTCGGTCCCGGAGCGTCCGGGCAGCCGGTGGTCGGCCAGGACCAACGCGAGCACGTCGCCGTCAGCCGCGACCTCGTCCAGCACGGCGTGGGCGTCGGGCACGTCCTCGGCGGGTTCTACGCGGGCGATGTCGGCGAACGGCGCGAGATCGGCCTCGAGTGCCTCGCGGACCTCGGGTTCGTCCTCGAGGACCAGGATCGTGAGTCGCGGGTCGGGGACGGCTCGGGCGGATCGGGCGTGCGTCACGTCAGGGGCTCCTCGCTGTGGTCGGCGGCGGGCAGGGTCACCCGGAATGCGGTGTGCCCCGGCCGGGAGTCGAGGTCGATCACGCCGTCGTGGTCGAGCACGATCCGGTGGCTGATCCCCAGCCCCAGGCCCAGCCCGAAGCGTATGCGTCCGGATTTGGTCGTGAAGTGGGGCTCGAAGATCTTGTCGCTGATCTCGTCCGGCACGCCGGGGCCGTTGTCCGTGACGGTGACGATCACCTCGCCGCCGTTCGAGGCCCCGGCACCGATCCGGACCCGGGGGTCGGGCGGGGCCTGCGGGCCGGTGAGGACGTCGGCGGCGTTGGTGAGCAGGTTGATCCACACCTGGGTCAGCTGGCCTGGGTGGGCGGTGACGTCCGGCAGGCCCTCGGCGATGTCGCGGACCACCTGGACCCCGGGCAGACGGTGGGCGGTGATGCGCAGCGCGTCGTCGATGGTCGTGGCGACGTCGGTGGGGACGTAGGCGGCGTCGAGCGGGCGCATGGACGAGCGCAGCGAGGACACGAGGTCGGCGATGTGATCCACCGCGAGGTCGAGGTTGCGGGCCGCCGAGCCGATCGCCGCCGCCGTGACGACGGCCTCGCGCGTACCGGGTGACGACGACGAGAGGGCCCGGAGCGTCTCGTCGTCGTCCAATCCGGCGGCCACCACCCTGCGGGTGGTCTCGGCGTCCGGCAGCACGGCACGGACCCGCCGGCGCGCGCTGCGCAGTTCGGCCGTGGGGCGCGCCTTCGCGGTCCGCGCGCGGCGGAGCGCCCTGGTCACCAGCTCGGCGTCCCCGCCGCGGGCGACGAGGGTCTCGAGGTCGGCCAGCAGGTGGTCGCGGGCGCCCTCGAGGGCGGCCAGCGGGTTGTTGAGCTCGTGGAACAGCCCGGCCGCCATCTGTCCGATCGCGGCGGCGGAGGCCTGGCTCATGAGCTCGACGCGGGCCTCGGACAGGGCGTCGAGGGCGTCGGCGAGCCGCTCGCGCTCCTCGTGCAGGCGCACCGCGAGTTCGGTCTCGGTGAGGCGCTGTGACTCGGCGTGGCGGAGCCGGTCGTCGAGTCCGTGGACGGCGGCCACGCCCAGTGCGGTCCCGACGCGGGGGCTGCGGGTCAGGGCGGTGACGAGTTGTTCCTCGGACAGGTGCACGAGCGCGCAGTCGGTGAGGGTCCGGGTGGTGTGCAGGGCGGTGCGGTCGCCGACGAAGCCCGGCAGCCCGATCAACGGGCCGCCACGGTAGGGGTTCTGGCCCTCGGGGAAGGGGCGGCCCGGGATGAGGACCTCGACCTCGCCGCGCAGCAGGATGTAGAGCCCACCGAGCCGGGCGTCGCGGCGGGACAGGACGACGCCGGGCGGAAGCTCGATCCGCGGGCGGGGGCCGAGGGACTCCTCGAGCGCGTCCACGAGTTCGGCGACGGCGGTCCGCCGCGAGCCCCGCAGCGACGGCAGCAGTTCGGCGGCCCGCGGGTGCACTCCGGGTATCCCGGTGGGGGCGCGGTGGCGCAGGGCGGCGTGCTCGGGCCCGCCCTCGGCGTCCCGGCGGCGCCCGGCGTCCAGCCTGGCCCACCAGGTGAGGATCCGCGGGCCCAGTTCGCCGGGCGCCCACGGCACCGCCACGACGCCGTCGAGCAGGCCCGCGTCGACCGCCCGCTCGATCCCGGTGACCGTGGCGCCGGAGGTGACCACGAGCAGTCGCGGCGGCGGATCCTCCGGCCCGGAGGCGGAGACGACCGCGCTGAGGATCGCGTCGGGATGGTGCTCGTCGCCTACCGCGACCACCACCTCCGGACCGGCGGCGGTGCCGCCGAGCGCGGCGACGAGCCGGGACGCGGCCGCGGGATCGTCGGCGCGGTGGACGATCACCTCGGCCGCATCCGCGCCGGCCGGGCTGGCCGTACCCGCGCTGGCCGCGCTGGCCGCGCTGTCGATCTCGCGGGCGACGGCGGCGGCGACCGGGCCGTGGCCCACCACCAGAATCGGCCGGAGGGGCCGGCCCTCGTCACGGGTGATCGGGCGCGGCGGGGTCGTGTCGCGGGCGGTCATGTCAGGCCTGTCAGGGACCACCAGGCGGGCATGACGAACGCCACCAGCACCAACCCGACCACGCCGACGACGATGCCGATCGCGGCCATGTCCTTGGTACGGATCTCGCCGGTGGCGTAGGCGATCGCGTTGGGCGGGGTGGACACCGGCAGAGCCATACCGAGGCCGCAGACGACGGCCAGGGCCACGGCCAGGATCACCGAATCCGAGCCGACGGTCACCGCCAGGCCCGGCACCAGCGGGATGAGCAGATTGGCCGTGGCGGAGTTCGAGATGAGCGTGCCCAGGAGCAGGGCCAGGGTGAGCAATCCCAGTGTGACTGCCAGCCCCGGCAGGGTCGCCCAGTCGACCAGCCCGATCATCCACTCGTCGAGCCCCGTGGCGGCGACCCCGCTGCCCAACGCGATCCCGCCGGCGACCAACCACAGCACCGGCCACTGCAGGCGCCGCAGGTCCTCGCCGGTCATCACAGAGGTGGCCAGCAGCACGGTGACGGGCAGGAACGCCACCGTCGCCGCCGGGATACCGTGCGCGGCCTCGGTGAGCCACAGCACCACGGTGAGTCCGGCGACCACGTAGAACAGGACCGCCCGGGGACGCGTGTCGAGGTCCACTCGCACGTCGATGTCCACGGCCACGCCACGGTCGAGGTAGCGGACCGACAACACGGCCCATGCCACGACCAGCAGGACCATGACCAACGGTCCGGTCGCCAGCAGCCAGTCGACGAAGGTGATGCGGATGCCCTGGTCCGCGAGGGTGCCCACCGCGATCGCGTTGGGCGGCGAACTGACCGGGGTGAGCAGGCCACCCACCGTGGCGGCGACGGGGATGCTCAACGCCAGCCCCGCACGGGCGGCGGGGGACGGGGACACCGCCAGGACGGGGATGAGGACCGCGAGCATGGTGGCGGTGGTGGCGGTGTTGGACATGAACGCCGAGAGCACGGCGGTGATGAACATCAGTCCGAACACGGTGAGCCGGAGGTTGCCGCGGAACGGCCGCAGCATCACCGCGGTGAGGTTGCGGTCCAGTCGGTATTTGGCGGCGCCGTCAGCCAGGAGGAAGCCGCCCAGGAACAGGATGATGACGGGGTGGGCCAGGGTGGCGTAGATCGACTCCGCCGTGGGTGCCTCGAACGCGGTGTCACCGAAGCCGACCAGAGCCTCGTCGGAGATGAGCAGGACCTGCAGGAAGATCACCAGGACCGCCGTGGCGACCAGGGGGATCGCCTCGGTGACCCACAGGATGACCGCCACGGAGAACACCGCCAGCATGCGCTGGGCGGGCGGGTCGAGGCCCGGGAGATCGGCGAACAACACCGCGACCGGGACCAGGACGGCGAGCGCCAGGCCGACGCGCTGCACCGTAGTCCCGGGCAGGCGCCTGGCCGCGGCGATCACAGGCATGTCAGACCAGCACCGTCATCTGAGGTCACGGTCACGGCTGGTCGGCATCGCGTCAGATCACGGGCGGATCAGACCGCGTACTCGGCGTGGACGTCGCGGGTCCGCTTGTTCTCGAACCAGAACGACAGGAACGGGATCGTCCCCGCCAGCGCGGTGAGCAGGGTGCGCGACGCGGGCCAACGGGCCTTGATCGCCAGGTCGAGCGTCATGAACAGGTACAGGATGTAGAACACGCCGTGCGCCTGCCCGATGTAGGTGAACCAGTCCGGGGCGTCCGACGAGTTCTCCAGGATCAGGTACTTGTAGATCATCTCCACCGTGAGCACCAGGAGCCAGACACCGGTGATCCAGGCCAGCACACGGTAGCGCTTGAGCGCCCCGGCGATCTTGCCGCCGGGATCCGGCTTGCGGTTGTCGGTCTGCTGGGTGGCTGCGGCGGTCATGAAGCAGGCTTCTCCTGGTGAGTGCCGTCGACCCGGTCTCTCCGGGCGAGTTCGGCGAGATAAGAGTTGTAGGCGTCCAGGCCCTCGTCCCGGACCGCCTCGTCCCGGGCGGGTCGACGCGTCGGCAGCAGGTCCGAGGGGATCTCCGTCATGACGGGGCCGCGGCGCCGGCCGGTTCGGTTCTTCCCGGTGGTCGCAGTGACCCCTGAGGGCCGGCCGACCTCGTCGTCGCCGTCTTCGTCGTCTTCCGCGTCGTCCCCCGCGCGGTGACCCCCGTCGACGCCGTCCGCGGCGGCGATCCGGTCACCCTCGTCGGCCTCCATGCGCACGTACTTCAGGTACGCGTAGACGAGGAACCCGGCGAGGAACGGCCACATGAACGTGTACCCGAGGTTCTGCGCGGTCCCGGTGGCCTCCTGGTAGCGGGCGAGCTGCCACAGCCCCATGCCCATGCAGAAGATCGCCCCCAGGACGACGAACGCGATCCACGCCGGGCGGTGCTTGACCCTGGTCCGCGCCGGGTCGCCGGAAGCCGTGGCACTTCCGGTCGCGTGGGAGCCAAGGGTGTCGGACACGCCTCCACGGTACCGCTGACCACACGGTAAACTCATCTCGCCCGGTACCCCCGGGTGACGCGCCCGTGGCGGAATTGGCAGACGCGCTGGATTTAGGTTCCAGTGTCTACGGACGTGGGAGTTCAAGTCTCCCCGGGCGCACTGGTCTTTCCACTCGGATCGGGTGATCAGGATGAGGAACCGGATGGCCGCGAGAGCAGCGGCCGCGTCGCTGATCCTGGCGGTCTCGATGGCGGTGGCCGGCTGCGCGCAGGTGGATGTCGCGGTGGACCGGGGCCTCTCGTCGAAGGCCCCCGGGGATCAGGCTGCGGTCGAGCCCCCGGCGGAGCCGTCCCCGGTGGAAGCGGAGACGAACGTACAGCGGAGCGAGAACGGCCTTCCGCCCCTGGACGCCAGCGAGAGGCTCCGCGACAGCGCCTGTGCGAAAGCGGACGACATGATCGCGAGGGACTACTGGGGGCACACCGCGCCTGACGGCAGCGGCGGCCCGTCCACGTTCTTCCGGGAGGCCGGTGTCGACTACTCCAGAGCTGCCGAGAATCTGTTCTATTCGTCCACGGGCGGTCCGGATCCGGTCGCCAACTGGATGCAGAGCCCGGGCCACAGGGAGAACATCCTCGACCCGGACCTCACCCGCGTGGGTGTCTGCCTGCGGACGGCCGCGTACCAGGGTCTCCCGGAGGCTCATCTCTACGTCCAGCACTTCGCCACTCCGATGTCGGAGAGGTAGAGGGAACCGTCGTGGTCGGTACGGTCCGGGCATGTGGTTCGACAACTGGTCCGACATCCTCCGGATACTCCTCGTGGGCACCGCGGCGTACATCTTCCTCGTGGTGGCGATCCGGGCGTTCGGCAAGCGCACCCTCGCGCAACTCAACGCCTTCGACTTCATCGTCACCGTCGCGCTGGGTTCGACGCTGGCGACCATCATCCTCAGCTCCGACGTGTCGTGGGCCGAGGGCGCGGTCGCACTGGCGCTGCTCGTCCTGCTGCAGTACGTCGTCTCCCAGCTGAGGCGACTGCCGGGCGGGCGTAAGGCCCTGACCGCACAGCCGACTCTGCTCGTCCGCGACGGGGTCATCCTCGACGACCAGCTGGCGCGGCACCGGCTCACGCACGCCGACATCCGCCAGACCCTCCGCTCCTCGGGAATCGGGGACCTCGGCGAGGCCGTCGCCGTCATCCTGGAGAGCGACGGGAGCAGGAGCGTCATCACCGGTTCGCAGCTGGGCAACGGCTCCGTTCTCGACGACGTCCCGGGGTGGCCGCGACGCGACGCGGACTGACCCGCCGGCGAGGGGGCGCGCCAGCGGGCCAGAACAGGGGTCAGAGAGCGGCGAGGACCTCGTCCGCGATCTCGGACGCCGGCAGCGTGATCGGGCAGACGAGCCCGTTCTCGTCGGCCTCGAGTGGCTCCACGGTGCTCAGCTGGGACTCGAGGATTCGCCGGGACGCGAAGTGCCCCCGGCGGGCGGCGAGTCGGGCCGCGATGAGCTCGGGGTCGGTGCCGAGTTCGACGAAGAACACCGGGCGCTCCACCTGCCGCAGCGTGTCGCGATAGGCACGTCGCAGCGCCGAACACGCGACGACGAGCCCCGGGCCGCTGCCCGTCGACCGGTCGCGTTCCCGCATGCCGTCCCGGACCGCGGCCAGCCAGGGCGCGCGGTCATCGTCGGTCAGGGGCTCACCGGCGCTCAGCTTCCGGCGGTTGGCGGGCGGATGCACGTCATCGGCGTCGAGGAACGGCGCACCGAGGCGTTCGGCGATCACACGGGCGACCGTCGACTTCCCGGCGCCCGAGACGCCCATGACGACGATGTGAGGTCCGGACACGGGCGACGACGGCGTCAGATGGTGAAGGCCAGCGACCCGAGGATCGTCCGGCCCAAATCCTCGTCGCCACTGATCTCCACGCCGCTGCCCGGCTCGGCGACGATCCGGCCGGTCGCCGCGCGGACGAAGGTCGGGGTGTCGAAGACCAGTTCCACGGTGGGCTGCGCGGTGTCGTCGACGTCGGCGAGGGCTGCGCGTCCGTCCACGACGACATCGGTGGCCAGCGGCAGATCGGTGCCCGCCTCACCCGTGACGCGGAACCGGACCCGGGAGCCGTCCGGCGCGGCGGCCTTCTTGCCGACGATGCGGGGCAGGGCAGTCACGATCTCCCCGACCGCGAACCGGCCGATGTCGCCGCCGAGGTGATGCTGCATCCCGATGGCCTGCCGGATGTCGTCCTCGTGGATCCAGCAGTCGAAGACCCGCACGCCCATGAAGCGGCGGAACGGGACGCGGCCGACGGGGGAGTCGGTCTCGGCCTCGAGGTCTGGGGCGCTCATCTCGGAGAGCTGCTCCGTGCGCTCGGCGACGACGTCGCGGAAGTCCTCGAATGCGTCCTCGACAGCCAGCGGGCGCGCCTCCTGTACGAACTTCTCGTTGAGCTCCGCGATCGGGTTGAGCACGTACTCGCGGGCGGAGGCGGGCAACTCGATGTCCGGGACCGCCTCACCGGCGAGCATGTGCTCGGTGCCCGCCACGTGTGCCACGACATCTCGGACGGTCCACCCCGGCAGAGGGGTCGGTGCGATCCAGTCGTCTCTCTTGAGCCCGGCGAGCAGTTCGTCGAGGCGCTTCCACTGCTGGATGAGGTGACGGATCTCCTCGGGGGCCTGCCCGGCGGGCGCGGCGGCGGGGGCGTCGGTCGTGACATCGGGGCTGTTGGTGTCCATGGTCACACGCTACTGCGGCGCCGCCCCGCGGGTAGCGTCTGCGGCATGTCGCCGACCACGACCGACCGTCCCACCCTCGCGATCCTGGGAGCCGGTGGCGACCTCACCGAGCGACTCCTGCTCCCCGGGTTGGGGACCCTGCTCGCCACGGATCCCGACCGTGACGTCACCGTCATCGGCTCCGGGCGTTCCGGGATGGACGACGGTGACTGGCGCGACCTCGTCCGCGGTGCGTTGCGCGCCGGAGACCGCTCCCCGGAGCAGGTCGACGGGATCGTGGACTCGACCCGGTTCGTCGAACTGGACGTGACGGACGCCGAGGCCTTCTCCGACTTCATCGACGGGCTGGACGGACCGGTGGTGCTGTACTTCGCCCTCCCACCGGCCGTCACGGCCGCAGCGTGTGAGGGCCTGCGCGGGCGCCCACTGCGCGACGACGTGCGGTTCGCGCTGGAGAAGCCGTTCGGCGACGACCTCGCCTCGGCGCGCAGGGTGAACGCACTGCTCACCGACCTCGTGCCCGAGGACCGCGTGTACCGGGTCGACCACTTCCTCGGGGAGGCGACCGTGCTCAACATCCTCGGCATGCGGTTCGCCAATCGCATCATGGAGCCGGTGTGGACAGCGGAACACGTGGAGCGCATCGACGTGGTCGCGGACGAGACGCTCGCCCTCGAGGGCCGCGCCGGGTACTACGACTCCGCGGGCGCGCTCGTCGACATGCTCCAGTCCCACCTGCTGCTGGTGATGGCGCTGGCGACGATGGATGCACCCGCGCGCCTCGACGCCACCGAACTCCACGACCTCATCGTCACCACGCTGCGTGCGACGCGCGTGTGGGATGGCGATCCGCTCGTCTCCTCGCGCCGGGGCCGCTACACCGCCGGGCGGGCGGGTGGCAGGGACGTGGTGTCCTACGCGGATGAGGACGGCGTCGACCCGGCTCGGGGGACCGAGACGTTCGCCGAGGTCGTCCTGGAGATACGGAACCAGCGGTGGGCCGGGGTGCCGGTGTTCCTGCGGTCGGGCAAGGCGCTGGGTGAGGACTCGATGCGGGTGACGGTGGCGTTCCGGCCGCCGCGCCACGTGCCCGGGGCGTTCTCGGGGGGTGTTCCGCCGACCCGGCTGACGATCGGGATCGCGCCCGACCGGGTGTCCCTCGACCTGGCGACGAACGCGGCCGACGACCGGTTCACGCTCGAGAGCACCCGCCTGGCCGCTGACCTGGGGGACAGCGAGCTGCTGCCGTACGGGGAGGTCCTCGGACGCATCCTCGACGGCGACCGACTGCTGACGGTCCGCGGTGACGTGGCCGAGGAGTGCTGGCGGATCCTCACTCCGGTGATCGAGGCGTGGGAGGCCGGCGGGGTCCCGCTCGAGGAGTACGAGGCGGGTTCCGACGGCCCGGCGGTGGGCGACCGCCGGGAATGACCCGGCCCCGGGTCCGTGGGCGGAACCGGGGCCGGGAGCTGCGGTTGGGCGGGGTCAGCCCCTGCCGCGTTCCGCCGCTTCTCGGACGGCACCCTCGTCGACCCCGTCGGGGTGGCTCACGTAGTGGACGATGCTGGCGACGAGTCCGCCCCAGATCACGAGCAGGAACAGGACCATCATGATGATCGCGGGAGCATCCATTGCTCAGGCCTCCTTGGTCTTGCGGGGGGACGCCGTCGCACCGGACGGGCGGTCGGCGGCGGGAGGGGTGAGGCCCTCCTCGTAGGCGAAGTCGCTCGGATCGTCGTCGACCGTCGGGGGGCCGTCGAGCTGACGGGACCCGCGCCACGGCAGGAGGGACAGGACCACCGACAGCACGAGGATCGTGGCGATCATGCCCCAACCCCAGACGCCGAGGACGGATGCCTCGTACCCCTCGTACGGTTCGGAGATCAGGGTCATGATCTCGCGGATGAGGGAGTAGCCGAGCACGAGCGGCGTGATGACGGCCAGGCACACGATCCAGAACGTGCCCACCCTCCACGAGGACACCGAGTTGAGGTGGTCACGCAACTGCGGGGCGAGGCGCATGCCGAAGATCACCACGACCAACGCGATGAGCGAGATGCCGACGATGCCCAGACTGTTGACGAACTTGTCGAGGATGTCGAGATTCTGCAGGCCGGTCTCTGTGGGCATGAGAAGCAGGGAGATGGCGGCCATCGGGACACCCACCGCCAGCGTGGCCGCGGTGCGCGAGGACCCGATCTTGTCCTGGAAGGACGAGATGACCACCTCGGTGATGGAGATCAGGGACGTGAGGCCCGCCAGGATGAGGCAGACGAAGAACACGACGCCCCAGATCGGCCCGCCCGGCATCTGCGAGATGAGGGCGGGGAAGGCGATGAACGCCAGGCCCGGGCCGCCCCCGACATCGTCCCAGCCGGCTCCCGCCGACGTGGTCACCAGGAAGCCGAGGGTGGCGAAGACGCCGATGCCCGCGAGGACCTCGAACGCCGAGTTGGAGAAGCCCACGACCAGACCGGAGCTGGTGAGGTTGGTCTTGCGCTTGAGGTAGGACGAGTAGGTCAGCATGATGCCGAAGCCGACCGACAGGGAGAAGAAGATCTGACCGTAGGCGGCGATCCACACGGACGGCTCCGTGAGGACGCCCCAGTCGGGCGTGAAGAAGTTGTTGAGACCCTCGAGCGCGCCGTCGAGGAAGAGGGAGCGGACCACCAGGGCCGCGAACAGAGCGACCAGGAGCGGGACGAAGAACATCGCGGTTCGTCCGATGCCCTTCTGCACGCCGGCGAGGAGGACGCCGAGGGTGACGATCCAGACCACCGCGAGGACGATGGCGATGCCCGGCACGAAATCGATGCCGAACCCACTGCCCGCGCGGAGGAAGTCCTCGGCGAAGAAGGTCGCGGACTCCTCGTAGGTCGAGCCCCACCGCTCATCGACGGAGAACCAGGCGTAGCTGGCGGCCCAGGCGATGATGACCGCGTAGTAGACCGCGATGACGAAGGAGACCAGGACCTGGATCCACCCGATGGGTTCGGCGAACCGGTTCATCCGCCGGAAGCTCAACGGGGCGGATCCGCGGAAGCGGTGACCGATGGCGTAGTCGAAGAACAACAGGGGGAGACCCGCGGTGAGAAGTGCCACCAGGTAGGGCAGCAGGAAGGCGCCGCCACCGTTGTCGTAGGCGACGAACGGGAAGCGCCAGATGTTGCCCAGGCCGATGGCGGAGCCGATGGCGGCGAAGACGAAGACGGAGCGACGGGAGAACGTCTCCCGCGGCTTCACCCCGCTTCGGGTGGTTGGTCGTGTCATGGGACGACTCCTTGTCGACGGGCGGGCCCGCGGGCCCGCGCGGTCCTGTCATGGGACGGTGCGTGCGTCCCCGGCGTGTACCAACTTCTAGCCCGGCCGTTGCGTGTTGGTGACCGGATCGACGCAATCGCTGCATCGAGATGTGTGACTCGTGGGAATACGGTAAGCCCATGAGGACCGATATCGGCACACGAAGCGCGGAAAATCGCACGTCTGCATTCCGCGCGGTGGCGTCGGCGGTCGTCGCCGGTGTCCTCGCGGTGGGGGCGGTGAATCCGGCGATCGCCTCCGCTCCGAGCCCGACAGGCCCGGCCGGCTCACCGGCCCCCGTTGCGGCGCAGGATCCCGTGGTGGCGCCGGTCCCGGTGCCGGCCGACCTCGTGGAGGAGACGGGGTCGTGGTTCGCGCACGGATACACCCTGGATCTTCGCGCGGACGGGACGGGAACCTTCGCGGTGTGGGTCGGGGCCTTCGACGGGACCCGGATCGACGTGAGCCTCATCCCCGCTCCGGGGCCCGCCACCGTCGCAGAAGTGGTGGGTGTCGAGACGGTCGGCGCCGGCGCCCTGGGGCCGGACGGGACACCGGGCATCGGGGGACTGGTGACCATCGCCTTCGGCGCTCCGGTGCGGACGGCGCATGTCGAGTGGACGTCGGGGCCGCGACGCCTCTCCGCCGATCTGTGTCCCACGGAAGGCCTCGACGCGGTCGCCATGGCGATCCTGCGCTGCGGCGCCTGACGCAACCGGTCGCTGTCCGCGACACGCCGTGGGGGGCGTCCGCGACACGCCGTGGGGGGTCGAGGAACGCCTGAGAACTAGATAACGATCAGGTAACGGGACCGTCGGCAAACCTGAGGCCCCCCTCACCTGTTGATATGAGGCTCGCGTCATGTCCGGATGTGACACGGATCACTTGGCGCGCGGTCACCGGGTCGCGTGTTTCGGTCGCGCGTACCCCCTCAAGCTGAGGAACCCCTCAAGTTCGTGTGGCAATCTGTGTCCTGCGCCGTAACCGCTGGCCGGCCGACGCGATGTCCCTGACGCAGTGCCCAAGGAGTTCCCCACGTGACGATCGATGACCGCGACCTCACCCCCCGCCCGCTCGAGACCGGCTTCGCCGCCCGCCGCGGCGCCCCCGCTCTCGCAGACGAGCTCCGTGAGGGCACGGCCTATGCGCTCGCCTTCGGTGGACAGGGCATCGCGTGGCGCGACGCGCTGAGCGACCTCATCGACGGCACGGGTATCGGACCGGAGCTCCAGGACCTGGTCGACGCCTCCGTCGCGTTGACCGAGCCCGTCCACGACGAGATCGCCGTCGTCCGCACGCACGGCTTCCGGCCCATCGAGTGGGCCAACACCACCACCGGTGAGGACGAGGACGGCGCGGACCTGCCCGACGACGCCTCCCTCTCCGCTGCCGCGGTCTCGCTGCCCGCGGTGCTGCTCACGCAGATGGGTGCCCTGCGGGCTCTCGCCGCCGAGGGCTTCGACGTCAATGACACGACCCCCGCGGCCGTGGTCGGCCACTCCCAGGGCATCCTCGCCGTCGAGTCGGTGGAGACCTTCGGGTCCATCGACGACCGGCTGCTGGCCGTCGCCGAGCTCATCGGCGCCGCCGCCACCCTGGTCGGACGGCGCGTCGGTCTGTTCCGCCGCGGCGAGGCGAGCCCCATGGTGGGCGTGTCGGGGATCGACGGCGAGGACCTGCGCACGCTGGTCGACGAGCTGTTCGCCGGCGTCGACGCCACGATCCGCCCCACCGTCTCCATCCGCAACGCGCAGCGCCGCCACGTCGTGGTCGGTCGACCGGACGATCTCGAGGAGCTGCGTCGCCACTGCGCCGACCTCGAGGCCGAGTCGCGTCGTCGTCGCGAGGCCAAGCTCACCGGCGGCGAGATCTTCGCCCCCGTCTTCGACCCGCTCGACGTCGAGGTCGGGTTCCACCACCCCGCGATGGCCCCGGCCGTCGACGTCGTTTCCCGCTGGGCGGAGCGTTGTGGCCTGGACGCCGACCGCGCCGCCCACCTCGCCCGCCAGGTCTTCGCCGAGCCGGTCGACTGGGTCGAGGAGATGGCCGAGACCCTGCACGCCGGGGCCCAATGGATCCTCGACATGGGCCCGGGCGAGGCGCTGACCCGCCTCAACCGCTCCGTGATCCGCGGCCAGGGCGTCGGCGTGGTCGCCGCCGCCACCCGCGGCGGCCTGCGCAACCTCTTCACCCCGGGTGCGACCCCGCCGATCGAGCGGCCGTGGACCGCGTTCCAGCCGCAGCTGGTCACCCTGCCCGACGGCAGCGTCCACGTGGAGACCTCCTTCACCCGCCTCACCGGTTGCTCGCCGATCCTTCTCGCCGGAATGACGCCCACCACCGTGGATCCCGCGATCGTCGCGGCCGCGGCCAACGCCGGCCACTGGGCCGAGCTCGCCGGCGGCGGCCAGGTCACCGAGGCGATCTTCGCCGAGAACACCCAGCGCCTCACCGAGCTCCTCGAGCCCGGACGCAGCGCCCAGTTCAACTCCCTGTTCCTCGACCCCTACCTGTGGAAGCTGCAGGTCGGCGGCAAGCGCCTCGTCCAGCGTGCCCGCGCCGCGGGCGTGCCGTTCGACGGCGTGATCGTCACCGCCGGCATCCCCGAGCTCGACGAGTCGGTCGCCCTCATCGAGGAGCTCACCGAGGCCGGACTGCGGCACGTGAGCTTCAAGCCGGGCACCGTCGCCCAGATCCGCCAGGTCGTGCGCATCGCCGCCGAGGTCCCCCACATGCCGGTGATCGTCCAGGTCGAGGGCGGCCGCGCCGGCGGACACCACTCGTGGGAGGACCTCGACGCCCTCCTGCTGGCCACCTACGCCATGCTGCGCGAGCGGCCCAACGTCGTCCTCTGCGTCGGCGGCGGCATCGGCACCCCCGAGCGGGCGGCCGACTACCTGACGGGGTCCTGGGCCAACGCCCATGGCTACCCGGCCATGCCCGTCGACGGCATCCTCGTCGGCACCGCGGCCATGGCCACCCTCGAGGCCACCACCAGCCCCCAGGTCAAGCAGATGCTCGTTGACACCGTGGGCGTCGACGCCTGGGTCGGTGCCGGCCAGGCCGACGGCGGCATGGCCTCCGGCCGCAGCCAGCTCGGTGCGGACATCCACGAGATCGACAACACCGCCGCGCGCACCGGGCGCCTCCTCGACGAGGTCGCCGGTGACGCCGACGCCGTCGCCGCCCGCCGCGACGAGATCATCGCCGCGATCAACGGCACCGCCAAGCCCTACTTCGGCGACCTCGACTCCATGACCTACGAGCAGTGGCTGCGCCGCTTCGTCGAGCTCTCCCTCGCCCCCGGCGCCTCCGTCGACGGGTCGAGCACCCACACCACGGACGACTTCGACCTGGGCGCCGACTTCGGCGGCGACGTGGCCGACTGCACCCGCTCGGTGTGGCTCGACCCCACCATCCGCGAGCGCTTCCACCGCATGGTGCAGCGCACCGAGGCACGACTCGACGCCGCCGACACCGGTCGCATCGTCTCGGCGTTCCCTCGCGAGGAGTCCATGGAGCGCCCGGCCGAGGTGATCGCCGCCCTCGCCGCCCGGTACCCCGGGCTCGCCGACGCCGTGCTGCACCCGGCCGACGCCGCCGAGTTCTTCGACATCTGCCGTATGCCCGGCAAGCCCGTGCCGTTCGTGCCCGTCATCGACGGTGACGTGCGCCGCTGGTGGCGCTCGGACTCGCTGTGGCAGGCCCACGATCCGCGCTACGACGCCGACGCCGTGTGCATCATCCCCGGCACGACCGCCGTCGCCGGCATCACCCGCGTCGACGAGCCGGTCGGTGACCTCCTCGACCGCTTCGAGGCCGCCACCGCCGAGCGCGTGTCCGGCTACATGCCCTCCACCGAGGCCGTGAGCAGCCGCCGCCGCGGGATCGTCACCACCGCCTCCGGGCCCGTCGCGGACGTGCTCAACAGCCCCGACGTCACCTGGGCCGGCCGTCTCGTCATCAGCCCCGTCCACCGCCTCGGCGTGCTCCACGCCTGGGAGATCGACGCCGACGGCGTCGGCCGCCACCCGGTCTCCGGCGCCGTGCTCACCCCGGCCGCCGACGGGCAGACCGTCGACCTGACGCTGCCCATCGGCCCGACCGAGATGACCATCACCATCACCCTCGGCGACGCCGTGGCCACCGGCGCCGCGCCGGTCGTCACCGACGCCGCCGCCGAGGCGGCCATGCGTACCCTGCTCGCCACCGCCGCCGGCGTCGGCCGCGGCGGTGCGGGGGGTGCCGCGATCGACGCCCTCCCCGAGGTCGACGGCAACATCGCCACGGCCCGCTTCACCTTCGAGCCCACCCTCGCAATCGACCACACGGGCGTCACCGCGGGCAGCCTGCCGACCTCGGTCGTGCCGTCCGCCGGCGTCCCGGACGCCCTCGTGGGCGCCGCGTGGCCGGCCGTGTTCGCCGTACTCGGTGAGACGCGCCGCGCGCGCGGCACCGGCACGGTCGTCGAGGGGCTGCTCGATCTGGTCCACCTGGACCACGGCGTCCGCATGCACGCGGCGCTGCCCCAGCAGGAGACCGACCTCGTCGTCGTCGCCCGGTCCGGCGGTGTCCGCGACACCGACCTCGGCCGCGTGGTCGAGGTGTCGGTCGAGGTGGCCACGGAGGACTCCGACGGCACCCGCACCCCGCTGTGCACCCTGTCCGAGCGGTTCGCGATCCGCGGCCGCACCGGTCGCGCCGAGGTGGGCGACCCCCGCCCCGCCGGTGGCGCCCTGGTCACCCCGTCCGGTGGCGTCGCGGAGCCCGCCGAGACCTCCCGCCAGCTGCGCGTGTCCACCACGCTCACGGCACCGCACGACATGACCGCGTTCGCGCTGGTCTCCGGCGACCACAACCCGATCCACGTCTCCGACACCGCGGCCGAGCTGGCCGGACTGGGCGGAGTGATCGTCCACGGCATGTGGCTCTCGGCCGCCGCGCAGCACGCGGTACAGGCCTCCGACGGCAAGACCCCTGCCCTCCGGATCGCCGGCTGGACCGCCCGCATGCTCGCCCCGGTCCGCCCGGGCGACCACATCAAGGTCCGCGCCGTGCAGACCGGCCGCCACGCCGGCGGCCAGGTCCTCGAGGTCACGTGCACGGTCGACGGGGCCACCGTCATGGCCGCCACCGCGCTGACCGAGGCCCCGCGCACCGTCTACGCCTTCCCCGGCCAGGGCATCCAGGCCAAGGGGATGGGCATGGAGGGCCGCACCCGCTGCCCCGCCGCCCGCGAGATCTGGGACCGTGCCGACAAGCACACCCGCTCCGCCCTCGGCTTCTCGATCCTGGCGCTCGTCCGCGAGAACCCCACCGAGGTCACCGTCCGCGGTGAGGTCCACCGGCACCCCGACGGCGTGCTCTACCTGACGCAGTTCACCCAGGTCGCCATGGCCTGCCTGGCGGTGGCGCAGCGCGCCGAGCTCGAGGCCGACGGCCTGCTCATCGAGGACGCCTACTTCGCGGGTCACTCGATCGGCGAGTACGACGCCCTGGCCGCCATCTCCGGCGTGCTGGCGTTGGAGCCGCTGCTGGAGATCGTCTTCCAGCGCGGGTCGACCATGCACCAGCTGGTGCCGCGTGACGCCCACGGCCGTTCGGACTACCGCATGGCCGCGATCCGCCCGTCCCAGATGGGGATCTCGGACGACGAGGTCGCCGACTGGGTGGCCGGCGTGTCCCGCGAGTCCGGCGAGTTCATCGAGATCGTCAACTACAACCTGGCGGGCTCGCAGTACGCGCTCGCCGGGACCGTCGCCGGGTGCAAGGCACTGGAGAAGGCCGTGGAGCGGGAGCTCGCGGTCTCGGGCGGCAAGAACGCCTTCATCCTGGTGCCCGGCATCGACGTGCCGTTCCACTCCACCGTCCTGCGCGGAGGCGTCCCGGACTTCCGGGCCACCCTCGACGAGCTGATCCCGCACGACATCGACATCTCGGTGCTCGTGGGTCGCTACGTGCCGAACCTCGTGCCGCGCCTGTTCAGCCTCGAGCGCGACTTCGTGCAGGAGATCGCCGATCTCGTGCCGGCCGAGTCGCTGGCCGAGGTCCTCGCGAACTGGGACGAGTGGGCCGCCACCCCCACGCGACTGGGTCGCCTGCTGCTCGTGGAGCTGCTGGCCTGGCAGTTCGCCAGCCCGGTCCGGTGGATCGAGACCCAGGAGCTGTTCTTCACGCCCGTAGAGCGTGGCGGACTCGGTATCGAGCAGTTCATCGAGGTCGGTGTCTCCAACGCCCCGACCGTCGCGAACCTCGCCTCCAAGACCCTCGACCTGCCCACGCACCGCGGCCCCCGGGCCCAGGTGATCAACGTCGAGCGCGACGCGGCGACGTTGTACGGCACCCTGCCGCCCAGCGTGGAGGTCGACGACGACGAGCTGGACGCCGGCGACGGCTCCGCCTCCACCGGATCCACCACCACTGGTTCGACCAACACCGCGGCTGCCGACCAGGCAGCCCCCACAGACCCCGCACCGGCCGTCAACACCCCCGGCACGGCCGGTGCGGACCGATCAGACGCGGCTCCGGCCGCGACCGCCGCCCCCGGTGCACCCCGCCCGGACGACCTCGAGTTCGGCGCGCCCGCCGCCACCCGCATGCTGGTGGCGCTGCGCACCAAGGTCCGTCCCGAGCAGATCGCGTCCGGCGACTCCATCGAGACGCTGTGCGACGGCGTGTCCTCGCGCCGCAACCAGCTGCTGCTGGACCTGGGCACCGAGCTGAGCCTGGGCGCCATCGACGGCGCCGCCGAGGCGGACTTCCCGACCCTGGCCGACCAGGTCTCACGACTGGCGCGCGGGTACGCCCCGTTCGGCCCCGTCCTGTCCGACGCGGTCGGCGAGGCGCTGCGCGCGGTCCTCGGCCGCACCGGCAAGCGGGCCGCCTACATCACCGAGCGCGTGACCGGCCCCTGGGAGCTCGGCTCCGGCTGGGCCCAGCACGTGATCGCCGAGATCGCGCTGGGCACCCGGGACGGCGCCTCCATCCGTGGCGGCGACCTGGCCACCCTCGACGCCTCGGGCGTCAAGGACGTGGCAGGCCTGGACTCGCTCATCGACGCCGCCGTGTCGGCCGTCGGTGCCGCGCACGGTGTGGCCGTCGCGATGCCGTCGTCCGGCGCCGGAGGCGGGGGAGTCGTCGACTCCGCCGCGCTGACCGAGTTCGCCGACGAGATCACCGGCGTCGACGGTGTCCTGGCCCGCGCCGCACGCGGCGTGCTCACCCGCCTCGGACACCTCGAGCCCGAGACCGTCGACCTGCTCGCCGAGGCCGACCCGGACTCCGAGCTGGCCGACCTCGTGGCCGCAGAACTCGGCGCCGACTGGCGCCGCGTGGTGGCCCCGGCCTTCGACGCCGGCCGCGCCGTCCTCATGGACGACCGCTGGGCCTCGGCCCGCGAGGACCTGGCCCGCCTGTGGACCCGGTCCGACGTGCCCGCCGACGCGGCGGACGCCTTCCGCGGTGCCGGCGAGATCGTCGCCGAGCAGGCCCGCTGGTGGGCGGCCCGGGCGACCGATGCCCGCCGCGACGCCCTGGCGAGCGCCTACCGGGAGATCTCGGAGGTCGCGGCCGAGGAGTTCGTCGGCGAGTACGCGGGTGACGTCGCCGTCGTCACCGGCGCCGGCAAGGGCTCCATCGCCGCCGCCGTCACCGGACGCCTCCTGGCGGGCGGCGCCACCGTGGTGGCCACCACCTCCAACCTGGACCAGTCCAAGCTGGCCTTCTTCAAGGACCTGTACCGCAGCAACGCCCGTGGCGGCGCGGCGCTGTGGGTCCTGCCGGCCAACCTGACCTCCTACTCGGACGTCGACGCGCTGGTCGAGTGGGTCGGATCCGAGCACGCCGAATCGGCCGGTGGCCAGACCACCGTGCTCAAGCCGGCCCTCACCCCGACGCTGCTGTTCCCGTTCGCGGCCCCCCGCGTCCAGGGCTCGATGGCCGACGCCGGCCCGCGCGCCGAGACCGAGATGCGCGTCCTGCTGTGGGGCGTGGAGAAGCTCGTCGCCGGACTCGGTGCGATCGGTGCCGACACCGACGTCGACTCCCGACTGCACGTGGTCCTGCCGGGCTCGCCCAACCGGGGCATGTTCGGCGGCGACGGCGCCTACGGCGAGGCCAAGGCCGCGCTCGACGCCATGATCGCCAAGTGGGGCTCGGAGAAGTCCTGGTCGGAGCGCGTGACCTTCGTCCACGCCATCATCGGCTGGGTCCGTGGCACCGGACTCATGGGTCACAACGACCCGCTCGTCGAGGCCGTCGAGGCCGCGGGCGTGTCCACCTGGTCGACGGCCGAGATGGCTGCCGAGCTGCTGCGCTGGTGCACCCCGGACTTCCGTTCCGCGGCCGGTGACGCCCCCGTCACCGTCGACCTCACCGGCGGACTCGGCACGGCCGACCTGGACATGTCGGCCCTCGCGGCGGACCGTCCGGCCGCCCCCACCGAGGCCTCGACCGAGGACGCCGCGGGCACGATCGCCGCGCTGCCCTCGCTGCCGACGGTCACCGCCGATGAGCGTCCCGAGTGGGGCGAGGTCACCCAGCAGCTCGAGGACATGGTCGTGATGGTGGGCGCCGGCGAGGTCGGCCCCTACGGCAGTGCCCGCACCCGCTTCGAGGTGGAGACCACCGGCGACCTCACCGCCGCCGGCGTGGTCGAGCTGGCCTGGTCGACCGGGCTCATCACCTGGGAGGACTCGCCGCGCGCCGGCTGGACGGTCACCTCCTCCGGTGACCCGATCGACGAGGCCGACATCGCCGAGCGTTTCCATGACGAGGTCCTCGCCCGGGTGGGCGTGCGCACCTACGCCAACGATTCGCGGGCGGAGATGTTCGACAACACCTCGCCGCAGCTCACCTCGGTGTTCCTGCCGGAGGACCTGTCCTTCGTGGTGGACGACGAGGCCCAGGCTCGCGCCTACCAGTCCGACGACCCGGAGAACACCGTCGTCACCCAGAGCGAGGACGGCGAGTGGACGGTCACCCGCAAGGCCGGCACCGAGATCCGGGTGCCGCGCCGCGCCACCCTGACCCGGGTGGTCGGCGGGCAGATCCCCACCGGCTTCGACCCCACGGCGTGGGGCATCCCGGCCGACATGGTCTCCGGCATCGACCGGGTGGCGGCGTGGAACCTCGTCGCCACCGTGGACGCCTTCATCTCCTCGGGCTTCACCCCGGCGGAGCTGCTGGCCCACGTCCACCCGGCCGACGTCGCCAACACGCAGGGCACCGGCATGGGCGGCATGACGAGCATGCGCTCGCTGTACATCGACGGCATCCTCGGCCGCAGCCGCGCCAACGACACGCTGCAGGAGGCGCTGCCCAACGTCGTGGCCGCGCACGTCATGCAGTCCTACGTCGGCGGCTACGGCTCGATGGTCCACCCGGTGGCGGCCTGCGCCACCACCGCGGTGAGCGTCGAGGAGGGCTTCGACAAGATCCGCGCCGGCAAGGCCGAGTTCGTGGTGGCCGGCGGGTTCGACGACCTGTCCACCGAGGGCATCCAGGGCTTCGCCGACATGTCCGCGACCGCCGACTCCGCGGCCATGGCGGCCAAGGGGATCGACGAGCGGCACTACAGCCGGGCCAACGACCGGCGGCGCGGCGGGTTCGTCGAGTCGCAGGGCGGCGGCACGATCCTGCTGGCGCGCGGCGACGTCGCGGCCCGCATGGGCCTGCCGGTCACGGGCGTCGTGGCCTGGGCCGGGTCGTACGCGGACGGTGCGCACACCTCCATCCCGGCCCCCGGCCTGGGTGCGCTCGGTGCCGGTCGCGGTGGGCAGCGCTCGCCGCTGGCCCGCGGGCTCGCGCAGCTCGGCCTGACCGCCGACGACGTGGCCGTGGTGAGCAAGCACGACACCTCGACCAAGGCCAACGACCCCAACGAGTCCGACCTGCACGAGCGGCTCGCCGCCGCGATCGGTCGGTCGGAGGGCAACCCGCTGTTCGTGGTGTCGCAGAAGTCGCTCACCGGGCACGCCAAGGGTGGCGCCGCGGCATTCCAGCTCATCGGGCTGACCCAGATGCTGCGGTCGGGCACGCTGCCGCCGAACCGCGCCCTGGACTGCGTCGACGACGTCCTGGACCGCCACCGCCACCTGGTGTGGCTGCGGGAGACCCTGCAGCTTGGCGGTGACCTGCCGCTCAAGGCCGGTCTGCTGACCTCGCTGGGCTTCGGCCACGTCTCGGGCCTCATCGCCGTCGCCCACCCGGAGGCCTTCCACCGGGCGGTCGCCGCGGAGTACGGGCAGGACGAGTCCGAGCGCATCCGCGAGGCCGGCCTGCGGCGCGAGCGTGAGGGCGCCCGTCGCCTGACCGATGCCATCTACGGCGGGGAGGCGCTCTACGCCCGTCCCGAGGCGCGTCGACTGGGCGAGGGTTCGGCCGACGAGGTCAAGGAGCGCGAGGCCGCGGTCCTGCTCGATCCGGCCGCGCGACTCGACGCCGACGGCATCCTCGCCGCTGCGGGGTCCACGGACACCGGGTCCGCGGAGACAGCCGCGTCTGCGCAGACCGCCGGCCGGTGACGGCCGGGCAGTGACGGCAGAGCAGTGACGACCGGGGTGAGAGGCGTCGGGGTCGACATCGTCGACCTCGGCGCCTTCGCCGCGTCTCTGGCCGAACCCGGCACGCGGCTCACCAGGGCGTTCTCGGCCACCGAGCGCAGGCAGTGCCGCGAACGCGCCGAATCCCGCGGGGCGAGACCGGGGGAGGCCACGGTGTCGTCGTCGTCAGGTGCGTCGGGGGCCTCGGCGCCTGGGACCTCGGCGCCAGCGACCTCGGGGCCGGCGCCCGCCCGCCGGGAGGACCCGCTGGCGCGTCACCTCGCTGCCCGCTGGGCGGCGAAGGAGGCGGTCGTCAAGGCATGGTCGGCGGCGCTTTATGGCGAGCCCCCGCCCATTGCTCCGGACCTGCTGCGGTGGTCCGAGATCGAGACCGTGTGCGATAACTGGGGTCGACCCTCCGTGCGGCTCGGGGGAGAGGTGGCCCGTCAGGTGGCCGCGACAATCGGCGAGGGCGCTCGTTGGAACGTCTCACTCAGTCACGACGGTGGATCGGCGATCGCGTTCGTGGTGCTCGAGGGCCCGGGCGGCTAGTAGCGCGGCCGCCAGCCGCTGTGCGCGCCGGGCTGCCGTTTGCGTCCGGCCACCGCCTGCGCCCGGCCACCGCCTGCGCCCGGCCACCGCCGCGCCGGCGACTAACGCGTCCTCTTCGGCTTGTGCGTCCGGTCTGCTCGCAGATGGAGGGGCCGTGCGCTCTGAATAATCCATTCCGGGCGCGCACCTGTCGGTGGAGTCGGTGCGACGCCACCGGGTCGGTAGCGCCCACCCGCGGGAACAGGCCCGTCGGGCCGCCGCCAGGCGGGTCAGTCGCTCTGGGCTGCTTCCTTCTCCGCCAGCCAGAGGTAGGCGGTGAGCATCCGCTTGAGCTCGGTGACGGTGGCGTCGTGGATGTCCTCGCCACCGGCCGAACCGCTGCTCGCGCCGGAGGAGACCCCGCTGCCATCCCCGGGGTCCGCGCTGGTGACGGGGCCCGGGGGGACGTGGCCGGCGCTGACCGAGAAGTTGAGCATCGAGTACGCCACGTGGACCAGGACCTCTGCCATGAACGCGCGGCGCTCACGCTCGGTGGCGGGCATGAGCGGTGCCAGCACGCTGGCGATCATCCGGGCGATCTCGCGCTCGTTCACCGCCGCCGTGGCGCGGGTGGCGGGAGTGGCCTGCGTCGCGAGCCAGACCGCCCGACGGGAGGGGTCGCGCAACCACAGGTCGGCCAGGTGGTCCAGGAAATCGTTGAGCAGCTCGGGCCAGTCCAGCGCCGGGATCTTCTGGGCGAACCGCTCGACCTCCTCGATCACCCCGTGGGCGTCCTGGCGGTCCAGCTCGCACACCAGCACGTACTTGTTGGCGAAGAACTGGTAGAGCGTCCCGATCGGAACGCCCGCACGTGAGGCGACCTCCTCGCAGGTGAACGAGTCGAATCCCACCTCGACCAGCACTTCCCGGGCCGAGGACAGTAGCGCCTGGAATTTCTTGCGGCTGCGCTCCTGGATGGGCCGGCGGCGGGGGACGAGGATGTTCGGTTCGTCCTGGACGGCCTCGTCGGTGGGATCCTGCGGCGGCTCCTGCGCGCGTTCGGACGAGTCGGTGGTCATGGGTGGGTCAGCCCTCCGCGGGATCGGATTCGGGCAACTCGATCTCGAGCAGCTTGGCGACCATCGCCACGTGGCCCTTGGCGCGGACGTTGTACCGGGCCATCGACACGGTGCCGTCGGAGTCGACGACAAAGGTCGAGCGGATCACGCCCATCACCGTTTTGCCGTAGTTCTTCTTCTCGCCGAAGGCTCCCCACTCGGTGAGCATCGTCTTGTCCGGATCCGACAGGAGGGGGAACGTGATGCCGTACTTGTCACGGAACCGCGCCAGCTTCTCGGGGGCGTCGGGGGAGACGCCGACCACGCCGAGGCCAGAGTCGTTCAACTGTTGCAGCGCGTTCTCGAAGTCCACGGTCTCAGTGGTACAGCCCGGTGTCATCGCGGCCGGGTAGACGTACACGAGGACCTTCCCGTGCTCGGCGAGGAGCTCCCGGAGCGACGTGGGTGTGCCGTCGGCGTCGGGGAGGGTGAAGGCGGGGGCCGTCTGGCCCACCTCGAGCCGTGGTGCGGTCACCGGTGCTCCTGGGGGTCGGGTCGGGGCGGCGGACCATCCCAACCTATCCGATGCTTCGGCGCACGGGCGCGGATCCACGCCGGGTGCAGTAGCGTGGGCGGGGTCAAGAACCCGCGGGGCGCCCCGCGGACGAGCGATCGACGGAGGTCTCGTGTCCAGGAGTTACGACAGCATCGAAGGCGACATCGCCAAGGCGCGTGACGATCTCGCGACGACCTTGGACGAGATCATCGACCGGGTGAATCCGAAGAACCTCGCGTCCGAGGGCAAGGAGCGCGCCACCGCGGCACTCAAGGACCCGCGCGTCCTGGCGGTGCTCGGGGGTATCGCGACGTTGGTCGTCGGCGGGATCACCGTGTCAATGGTCAACAAGCGCAAGGAGCGTCAGCGCATCGAGGCCTACCTGGCGGCCCGTCGGGCCCTCTGAGTCGACCGGCCTCGCCCGGGCGTCCGGAGCCCCGCCCGGGGACCCTGCGCGCCCGGGCGTCCGGAGCCCCGCCCGGGGACCCTGCCCCGGCGGAGTCGTCGCCGCCCGACTCCCGAGAGCGTTCCGCCCACCCCCGTCACCGGGGGCGTGTGCGGGACGCTCTCGCCGTTTCCTCTCGGCTTCCCCGGTCGTCCCGTCCGACCGGCCACCCGTTGAGCCCCGCTCTGACAAGCGATCCGGTGCGGGGGAGGCGGCCCGGCACACGAGAAAGCCCCGGGTCGTGGACCCGGGGCTTTCTCTCTTGTGCGCCATCAGGGACTCGAACCCCGAACCCGCTGATTAAGAGTCAGCTGCTCTGCCAATTGAGCTAATGGCGCTTGCTTGGTGCGAGAGAAACAGTAACAGCAGCCGGGCTGGTTCACGAAATCGCCTGGTCAGAAGGGGTGAGACGGGGTTGAGGTCCCTGCGGCCCCAGGAGTTTCGATATGGAGTGCGGCCATGTGACCAGGCATACTGGAGGGGACATCTTCTCGGCCGCGGCTGCGTCCGGGGGGAAGCGCACGTCGGAAGGGGCATCAGTGAACGTGAGCACAACGGATCGGACGGGGCGGCGAGCGACCGGAATCTGGTCGAAGGCCCGCCTCGGACTGGCCGTGGTGTTCACGGGGACGCTCCTGCTCACCGGCTGCACCATCGGCGACGGCGGTGCGCAGGACACCCAGGTTGCCGAGGCACCGGCGGAGCCCTCCGCCGTGATCGACCTGTCGGTGGCGGAGGGTTCCACCGACGCCAACCCGGTCGAGCCCATCGTGCTCACTGCGACGGACGGCCGGTTCGATTCGGTGGTGATGCGCAATCCCGAGGGCCTCCAGGTCGAGGGCGAGTTCAACCCCGAGTTCACCGAGTGGCGCACCACCGAGGAGCTCGGCTACGGCCGCCAGTACACGCTGGAGTCGACCGCCACGGACGAGGCCGGCCTGGTCACACGGAGGAACGCCAGCTTCACCACGCTGACGCCCACCATCATGACGGCGGCCTACCTGACCACGGGTGAGGGATCCGTGGTGGGCATCGGACAGCCGGTCGCGGTGATGTTCGACGAGCCGATCGCGGACCGTCGGGCGGCTCAGGACAACATCCACATCACGACCGAGCCCGCGGTCGAGGGCGCGTTCTACTGGGTCTCCGACCAGGAGGTCCGCTGGCGTCCGGCCGAGTACTGGGCGCCCGGCACCAAGATCGACGTCCACGTCGACATCTACGGCCAGGACCTCGGCGGCGGGATGTACGGCCAGCAGGACGCCCAGAGCAGCTTCGAGATCGGCGACGCCGTGATCTCCCGGGTGGACGACTCGACCAAGCAGATCGTCATCGAGCGCAACGGCGAGGTCGTCAAGACCATGCCCACCTCGATGGGCAAGGCCGCCACCCCGACCCCCAACGGGGTCTACGTCATCGGTGAGAAGCACGCCTCGATGATCATGGACTCGTCGACGTACGGCGTGGCCGTGGACTCGGCCGAGGGGTATCGCACCCCGGTGCAGTACGCGACCCGGATGTCGTACAGCGGCATCTTCGTCCACGCCGCGCCGTGGTCGGTCTGGGCGCAGGGAAGCCAGAACACGAGCCACGGCTGCCTCAACGTCACTACGGCGGACGCGAAGTGGTTCTACGACAACGCCAAGCGCGGCGACATCTTCGAGGTCACCGGCACGGTGGGCGACACGCTGCCGGGCTGGGACGGCCTGGGCGACTGGAACGTCCCGTGGGAGACCTGGAAGGCCGGCAACGCCGATCAGGGCGCGGCCTGAGCCGATGGATTCCTCCCGGCTGGGCCTGTGGATCGGCATCGGGATGGGGATCGGCGTGGCGTTCGGGGCCGCGCTGGACAATATCGGGCTGGGCGTGGCCCTGGGCCCGTCGGTCGGTGTCATGATCTGGGCGGTGGAGGCCGCCCATCGCGAGTCGCGCGGCCCCGGTGGTGACGAGCTCGACGCGGGGACCGGCGACAGTCGGGACCTCGAGTAGAACCCCCGGGTGACCGGCGGGCCCCAAGTGCAGAGGTGAGAACCGCGAGGGCAGTGGTGAGAACCCCGTGGCGGGGTTCAGGACGACTTCAGGACGACGACGACGACGACGAGGTGGGCGACCTCGGATCGCGCTCTGCGGCAGCCCGGTACAGCGCGCGTCCGGGTGCGGCGGTGAGGCCGTGCGCGACGGTACTGGCCACGACGATCAGCGTGCCCGCACCGAGCAGTACCGGGTCCGCACCCGCTCGGGATGCCTCCTCCGTCAGGTAGAAGACCGCCGCGACGCCGACGGGCCCGAACCAGCCGAGGTAGGCGGCGCCGCGCGCCTTCAGCCCCAGCGGTTTCATCACGGCGAGGATCAGCGGCGGCCGGCGCAGCAGCAGCACCGCGGCCGTGAGCCACACCGCCCCCCATCCGAGCCGGCCCCACTCGGCCCACGGGATCATCGCGCCGAGAGCGACGAAGAAGGGGATCACGGCGAACTGGTTGACGGCCTCGTCGATCTCCACCTCGGTCCGGCGTTCACTGCCGGAGCTGGCGACGTTGAACGCGAGTCCGGCGACGAACGCGCCGAAGATGCCGTTGACCCCGATGATGCCCGATACTCCCAGGACGAGCAACGCCAGGAGGAGTGTGTACAGCAGAATCGGCCCGGTCTCGGTGTCGTGGTGTCGTTCCGAGAAGTGCAGCGCTGTGGCGGCCGCCACGCCCGCGACGATCCCCACGATGAGGGCGCCCGCGATCTGCCAGGCGGCCTCACCGGCCGCCTGCCCGGCGGTGAGCGGGGTGGCGACGGCCAGCGCGACCAGGACGAGGGGGAGGGCGAGCCCGTCGTTCGCGCCCGACTCGAGCGACAGTAGTTGGCGGTCGTGCTCCGGCAGGTCCTCCTCGGCCTCCTCTCCGGTGACCGCGCTCGACGCGAGGACGGGGTCGGTGGGGCAGATGGCGGTTCCGAACAGCAGGGCGAGTGCGAAGGGGATGCCGAGCACCCACATCGCCAGCCCGGTGGAGACGAGCGCCATCCCGGGCAGGACGAGCACCAGCAGCAACGCGAGTCGACGCCAGTGGGTCCTGATCGCCGAGAAGGGGTACCGCAGGGCCACGCCCATCACCGAGATGGCCAGGAGGATCTCCGCGCCGTGGTGGATGGTCGAATGTTCGGCGACGATGTCGGGCACGTCGAGCACCCCGAGGACCGCCGGCCCCAGGACGATCCCGGCGACGAGCGCGAGCAGTGGCTCCGTCACGGGCCACTGGCGTAGTCGCGCGGAGAAGGCCACGATCACCACCCCGAGCGCCCCGACAATCGCCAGCAACACATCGAGCGTGGACAACGGTTCCTCCCCGGGTCAGTCGGATCACCCCGCACCATAGGAGAGCCCGGGCGCTTCCGCATCCGTGCTCTCCGCCCGCCGCGGCGCAGGCACCTGCAAGAGTGATCCCATGACCGAGCGCGAGATCACCCGGCCCGTCGACCTGGCCTGCGGCCGCCGGCTCAACCCGGAGGCGGTGGGGTGGTCCCGGTCGCCCGTGCACCGCACACGGATCGCCGGTTGGGGCCGCACCAAGCGCTGGGAGTACTGGGGGATCGTCACCGACCGGTTCGTGATGGGGCTGACGGTGGCGGGTCTGGACTACCTGGCCAACTGCGCGGTCTATGTGCTGGACCGCCGGACGGGCGTGGAGACGACCCGCAGCGGCATCCGGCCCCTGCACCGGCCCCGCTTCGGCGACGACCCCGGTGACGGGACCCTTCACGCGTCGGCCGGCGTGGGTGCGGGGCGCGTGGGGATCGAGGTCGACGACGACGACGAGGGGCGCACCTCCATCCGTGTGCAGGCGCGGGGACTGCAGGTGAGCCTGGAGGTCGAGCGCGCGGGCCATGACAGTCTCGCGGTGGTGGTGCCGTGGAGTGAGCGCCGGTTCCAGTACACGCTCAAGGATCCCGCCAATCCCGTCACCGGCACGGTGACCCTGGACGGCACGACGCACGACCTCGGCACGGGGTGGGCGGTCCTGGACCGCGGGCGTGGCCGCTGGCGCTATGCGACCACCTGGAACTGGGGCGCCGGCAGTGGGGTGGTGGACGGCTCGACACGCGCGATCCAGGTCGGTGGGAAGTGGACGGACGGCACAGGGTCCACCGAGAACGGGATCCTGGTGGACGGCCGGATGCACAAGCTCGGCGAGGACCTGCGGTGGAGCTACGACCTCACGGATCCGGCGGGGCCCTGGCGGGTGCGGGGCGAGCGCCTCGACGCGACGCTCACGCCGTTCCATCTGCGCCGCGACATCACCGAGTTCGGTGTGCTGGCGGTGAAGACGCACCAGGCCTTCGGCGTCTGGAGCGGCACCGGGGTCCTGGACGACGGGTCGCAGGTCTCGCTCGACGGGCTGGTCGGCTGGGCGGAGCAGTCCCGCAACCGCTGGTAGCGCTCTGCTTTGGTCCTGATGTCATCGGCGTTTCAGCGTGGTACGAATAGATTTCCTCGACGTAAGGCTGCTCATGCGCTCGATCCTCGCTATTGCCGCCGTGGCAATTCTTGCCCTTGCTGGATGTTCCAGCCCGAGTGCCGAGCCCGAAGCCACGCAGACCACAGAGGTGATCACCACCGCTCCAGTTGAGCCCACCGAGACCTCGATCGCGCTAGGTGAGCCGTTCACCGTCAACGGCCCGAACTACACCGCGGACGTCACGATCGAGCGCGTCTACCTTCCCGCACAGTGCGGCGATTACCCGAACACCAATATCGCCCTCGAAGTAGACGTGGAAGTCGTGACCGGAGACGGAACGAGGGAAGTGTTGAACACGGGGACCATTCGCGAACGGGATCCGGACGGGTACATCACGCGGGATCGGACGGTGTCGACTACCTGTGGGGACATTGAGGAGTTGGATGCCCGGAACGTACAGAGTGGTGACAAGTTCCGTGGGGTGCGGTGGCTCCACGACGACGTCAACCCTGAATCGGAGATCCTGATAAACACCCCGACACCGCAGGGCGGCCCGATCGCTGAAGTCTTCGTCCTCGACCTTGCTGAGATCGACATACAGTCGGCGTCATCGACCCCTGATCCGCCAGCAGCGCCTGTACCTCCAGCAGCAGCACCTGCTCAGTCATCCCCGGCTGCTGCTGCCGAACCGTACGTCGTTGAATGCCTCTTCGGTACTCCTGGGCCGTCCCGGATGTCGGATGGGACGATTCAGAGCACCGATTACTGCGCCAATCAGCCAGGCGCAGCCGAGAGCCGGTACTTGGAGGGGAACTGCTCAGATATGGCGTGGCGGCAGGGGATGGGACTTGAGGGTGATCGCCTCTGCGGATCGTCTCTCTTCGAAGACGGCGCCCTGGGCGGCAACTAGGTTCGAAATGACGAGAAGCCGCCCCCGCCAAGCTAGGTGGGGGCGGCTCCTTCATCTCTTGCGGCGAAAGGCGAATGGCGGGTGACGCGCACGAAGTGCGCGTCACCCGCCATTCAGTCGGGGTGGCTGACGGGGCTCGAACCCGCGACATCCAGAATCACAATCTGGTGCTCTACCAGCTGAACTACAGCCACCACCGCCGTCCTCGCGGACAGCGCTGACGACTTTACCCCGTGGGGCCCGTCGCCGAGAAATCCGCAGGTGGGGTCAGTAGCCGCGACCCGGACGGGCGTCAGTCGACCGCGGGCAGATCGGCGGCGGCCTGCTTGACCTCGTCACTGGTCGGGCCGGGCTGGGGGACGAACGCGGTGGCCCGGTAGTACGCGAGCTCGCGGATGGATTCCTTGATGTCCGCCAGGGCCCGGTGCGACATGCCCTTCTCCGGCTGGCCGAAGTAGATGCGGGGGTACCAGCGGCGGCACAGTTCCTTGATGGAGCTGACGTCGATCATCCGGTAGTGCAGGTACGAGTTGAGCTCGGGCATGTCCCGGGCGAGGAACCCGCGGTCGGTGCCGATCGAGTTGCCCGCCAGGGGAGCGGACCCCGCCACCGGGACCCACTCGCGGATGTAGGCGAGGACCTGCTCCTCGGCCTCGGCGACCGTCACCGTGGACTCGCGGATCTCCTCGGTCAGGCCGGAGGAGGCGTGCATGTCGCGCACGACCGGCACCATCGCGTCGAGCTCGGCGTCGGGGGCGTGGATGACGATGTCGATCCCGTCGCCGAGAACGTTGAGCTCGGAGTCGGTCACCAGCGCGGCGATCTCCACGAGCGCGTCGGACTTGATGTCGAGGCCGGTCATCTCGCAGTCGATCCAGACGATGCGGTCGTTCTTGGACTCCTGGTGGGGCGTCGGCGAGGACGTGGGGGCAGGGGTCTCGGCGGAGGTCGGCTCTGGCATCACTCGACTATATCGCCGCAGGATCGCGGCCCCCGCGCGGGACGATCAGCCCTCCTGCTGACCCTCGCCGAGCTTGGCGTAGAATTTTCCGACGATCGGCGCCATGATGCCGCGCGGGGTGTAGTTCCCGGCCACGGACATCGCCTGGCTCAGCGGGCCGGGGACGATGCGCATCTTGTTGCGGGCGAGCGCGTCTAGTGAGACGCGGGCGGTGTACTCGGTGTCCACCCAGAGCCGGTCGGGGACGAGGCGGTCGACGAAGGTCTTCTCCTCCTCGGCGATCTCCTCGGTGCGCACCGGGCCGGGCGCGAGCAGCGTGACGTTGACGCCGGAGCCCGTGAGCTCGCCCCGCAGCGACTCGGAGAAGGTGTTGAGGAACGCCTTGGATGCGGCGTAGGTGGCGTTGTTGGGGATCGGCATGTTGCCGGCCGCGGAGCCGACGTTGAGGATCGCCCCGGAGCGCCGCTCGACCATCCCGGGCAGCACCGCCAGCACCAGGTCGTGGCACGCCACGGCGTTGACCTGCACCTGGTGCTTCTCGTACTGCGGGTCCAGCGAGGCGACGGGGCCAAAGGTGGCGATGCCGGCGTTGTTGCACAGGACCGAGATCTCGCGCCCGGCCAGCTCGTCCAGCAGCGGCTGCCGTGCGGCGGGGTCGGCGAGGTCGCACGCGCGGACCTCCACGGCCACGCCGAATTCGCCCTCGAGCCGGGCGGCCAGCTCCTGCAACACGGCCTCGCGTCGGGCCACCACGATCAGCGAGTGCCCACGCCGGGCGAGTTCGGTGGCCAGGGCCATGCCGATCCCCGAGGAGGCGCCGGTGACGACTGCTCGGTTCGACGCGGTGGGCGTGGGCAGGGACATAGGGCTCCTCGGGTCTTCCACTCGGCTCGCCCGCGTACGGCGGGTGTGGCAGCGCTGACCTTACCCGCGTGCCGCCCTCCGGAGCGTGGTGGAGGTCCTAGCCTGATCGGCGTGAGCAGCATCGGAACACCGCCGCCGTCAGCGACCACCTCGTCGTCGTCACCATCGCGCCGTGGCGTCGCCCGCCGGCAAGTCCTGGCCTGGGGGACGTGGGACTGGGGGTCGGCGGCGTTCAACGCGGTGATCGTCACCTTCGTGTTCTCCGTCTACCTGACCGACTCGGTGGGTGCGGACCTCGACGGGCCGTTCTCGGCCGCCACGTGGCTGTCGATCTCCATCGCCGTGGCCGGGCTGGTCATCGCCCTCACCGCGCCGGTGATGGGCCAACGCGCCGACCGCGGGGGCCGGCGCCGCCGCGCGCTGGGCCTCTGGACCTACGCGACGGTGCTGCTCACGGCGCTGATGTTCCTCGTCGACTCCGACGCGCCCTACCCGTGGTTCTTCGTCGGCCTGGTGCTGCTGGCGGTCGGGTCGATCACGTTCGAGTTCGCCGAGGTCGCCTACTTCGCGATGCTGCGCCAGGTCTCCACGCCGTCCACCGTCGGCCGCGTGTCCGGGTTCGGGTGGGCGATGGGCTACTTCGGCGGGATCTTCCTGCTGCTCGCGGCGTTCGTCGGCTTCATCTACGGTGACGGCCCCGTGCGCGGGGTGTTCGGCGTCACCACCGACGGTGGCCTCAACGTGCGGCTGGTCTGCCTCGTCGCCGCCGTGTGGTTCGCCCTGTTCGCTCTGCCGGTGCTGCGGTCGGTGCCCGAGCACCGCCCGGGGGCGGGGAGGAGCGACGACAACGCCCTCGACAGCGACGACGACGAGCCCGGCTTCCTCGAGTCGTACCGCATCCTCTGGCGCGACCTCAAGGCTCTTTGGCGGCGGGATCCGCGGACGGTGAGGTTCCTCCTCGCGAGCGCGATCTTCCGGGACGGGCTGGCGGGGGTGTTCACCTTCGGGGCGATCCTGGCCGTGACGGTCTACGGGCTCGCGCCGGGGGACGTCCTGATCTTCGGTGTGGCGGCCAACGTCGTCGCGGCGCTGGGGGCGGCTGTCGCGGGACTGGTCGACGACACGGTGGGACCCAAGGCGGTGATCATCGGCTCGCTGGTGGCGATGATCGCGACGATGACCGTCCTGCTGTTCGTCGACGGCACGGGCATGTTCTGGATCTTCGGGCTGCTGATGTGCCTGTTCGTCGGGCCCGCGCAGTCCGCGTCCCGGTCCTTCCTGGCGCGGCTGGCCCCGCCGGGCGGCGACGGCCAGATGTTCGGGCTCTACGCCACCACCGGCCGTGCGGTCTCGTTCCTCGCACCCGCCCTGTTCGGGCTGTTCACGTGGGCTTTCTCGGCCGACCGCGCGGGCATCGCGGGGATCGGGCTGGTACTGCTGGTGGGGCTACTCCTGCTGCTGCCGGTGCGCACCCCGAGCCGCGCCGAGGCGGAGGGCACCTGGGTGGACGCGGAGCCCGCACGCTGAAAGGGCCGGGGAGTGCGGTCAGAGCCGGCCGGCATTCAGCAGGTCCAGCACCGCGGCGGCGTCGTCGACGATCTCCGAGAACCCGGCGTCGCGGAACTCCGAGTCACCGATCCCGCCGGTGCGCACCGCCACCGAGCGGATGCCCAGCTTGGTCGCGGCGATCGCGTCCCAGGTCGCGTCGCCGACCATGACCGCGTCCGCGGCGTTTACGCCGGAACGCTCGAGGGCGATCGCCACGATCGTCGGGTCCGGCTTGGCCTGGTCGACGTCCTCGCCGGTGGTCACGGCGTCCACGACGTCGTCGATGTCGAGCAACGCGCGGGCCTCGGCGAACTCCGACGGCGGCGCGGACGTGGCCAGCACCGTGATCCACCCCTGCTCCTTGGCGCCGCGCACGAGGTCGCGGGCCCCCGGCAGAACCCGCAGTGACCCGGCCTGATCGGCGTAGTACTCACCGTGCAGGTCCTTGGCCCGGCCCGCGATGCTCTCGCGCTCCTCGTCGTCGTCGATCCCCGCGATGTCGAGCAGCTCCTCCACGATCGTCGAACCGTCCTTGCCGATCCGGCGGTGGACCTCCACGAACGGCACCGGCGCACCGGCCTCGGCGAGAGCGCGGACCCAGGTCCAGACATGTACGTAGGTCGAATCCACGAGAGTGCCGTCGACGTCGAGGAGAAGAGCGCGCTGGGTAGTCATGTGTTCGACGGTGCCGCGCCCCGGGCCGGGCGGCAACCGCTTGGGGGTGTGGGGAGCCAGGCACGTGCGGCGGCGTCGATCCGACGCGGGGACCGGTGGCATCGCGGGACGGCCGCGCGCACGATCGATAGGCATGACGCGATTCGGATACACCCTCATGACCGAACAGTCCGGCCCCAAGGAACTCGTGCGCTACGCGGCCAAGGCCGAGCAGGCGGGGTTCGACTTCGAGGTGGCCTCGGACCACTACTTCCCCTGGCTCAGCTCGCAGGGGCACGCGCCGTACGTGTGGAGCGTGCTCGGGGCGGTCGCGCACGTCACCGAACGGGTCGACCTGTGCACCTACGTGACCTGCCCGATCCTGCGCTACCACCCGGCCGTGGTGGCGCAGAAGGCCGCGACGATGCAGATCATGTCCGACGGTCGGTTCATGCTCGGCATCGGCGCGGGGGAGAACCTCAACGAGCACGTCGTGGGGCAGCGCTGGCCGTCGGTGGATGAGCGCCACGAGATGACCGTCGAGGCGCTGGAGATCATCCGCGAACTGTTCGACGGCGGGTTGGTCACCTACTCGGGCGAGCACTTCCGCGTGGACTCCGCCCGACTGTGGGACCTACCAGATAAGCGCGTGCCGATCGGCGTGGCCGCCGGCGGCGAGAAGGCCCTCGCGCACCTCGGACCGCTGGGCGACCACCTCATCGCCACCGAGCCCGAGAGCAGCTACATCGAGAAGTGGAACGGCCTCGAGGGCCAGACCCGGATCGGTGACGGCGCCCGCGCGATCGCGCAGATCCCCATCAGCTGGGACCCCGACTCGGAGTCCGCCGCCGTCGAGCGCGCGCACGACCAGTTCCGGTGGTTCGCCGGCGGGTGGGCCATGAACTCCGACCTGCCGACCACCGCCGGGTTCGCCGCCGCCACCCAGTTCATCCGCCCCGAGGACGTGGGGGAGCAGCTGGCGTGCGGGCCCGACCTCGACGCGATCGTCGAGAAGGTGCGGCCCTACTGGGAGGCCGGGTACACCGACATCGCGCTGATCCAGATCGGCGACTCCACCCTCGACCGGTTCCTCGAGGAGGCGGCCGAGCCGCTGCTGGCGCGGCTGCGGGAGGCCGCGGGCTGATCGCGGGGCCACGCAGTGGCTGTCCGGCCGGCCGGGGCGAGTGCCTCGGTCGGCCGGGCCCTTCGCGACGTCCCGCGGTCAGTGCTCGGCGCGGCCCTGCATGGCGGAACTGCCCAGATCGCTGCCGGTGAGCTCGGCCCCCGACGAGACGGACTCGACCCAGGCGTCGGTCGTGGCGACCGCGGCGAGATTCGAGTTGAGCACTGCCATCAGCGTCTCGTGGACCTGCTGTGCCGGGACCGACCCGGCGGAGTTGGAGATGTGGATCGCACCGGTGGCGTCGGAGAGGACCTCCACGGCGATGCCCAGCGGTTCCGCGGTCACGGCGGTGCCGAGAATGCAGTTGTTGGTCATGTAGCCGACGAGCGTCACCCGGTCGACGCCCTGCTCCCGAAGCCAGTCGACCAGCCCGGTGCCGTCGAAGACGCTGGCATAACTCTTGGTCACGCGCTTCCACTGCGGCTGGAGGCGGCTCTCGAGGTCCGCGTGCAGGGACCACCCGGCGCTGCCGTTCGCGAACACCGGAGCGCCCTCCGGCAGGTCGTGCTGGACGACCACCACGGGCATGCCGGCCTCGCTCGCCGCGTCGACCGCACGGACGATCTGGGCGAGCGACTCGTCACGGGGTGGGTACTGGATCTCGAGCGGACCGTCGAAGTACTCCTGCTGTACGTCGACGACGATCAACGCGCGATTCTGCGAACTCATGTGGATCCTCCGGATAGGCGGTACGGCCGGGAACTCGGCCGTTACCCCGATCCTCGCGGACCGACTGCGCTACCGTGAGCGGCACAAAGGAACACTTTCGATGGAAATGGGCCAACCTGTGCGTATCGCCGTTCACGTCTTCGACGGCATCACGATGTTCCACCTCGCGGCGCCCCTCCTCGTCTTCGGCGAGGTGACCCGGCTCGGACTCGCGGACGGGTGGCAGGTCGACACCTGGAGCACAGACGGCGGAGACGTCAACACCGCCGAGGGGATCGTGCTCGGCGACCTCGACGGGCCCGCGACGGCGGAGCAGGCCGACATACTGGTTTTCCCCTCATGGTCTCCGGAACTCCCCGACCGGGATCCGTGCCTGTTATCGATCGTGCGTGGCGCCCATTCCCGGGGCAGCCTGGTGGCGGGGTTGTGCCTCGGTGCCTATCCCGTGGTCGCGAGCGGAGTGCTGGACGGTCGTACCGTCGTCACCCACTGGGAGGGTGCGGCGGAGCTCGCCCTGCGGTACCCGGCGGTCGACGTCCGCTCGTCCGACCTGTACATCGACCACGGGGATGTGATCACCTCCGCGGGGACGGCCGCCTCGCTCGACGCGTGCGTCCACATCGTCCGATCCCGGCTCGGTGCCGCGAAGGCCGCCGTGCTGGCCCGCAGGATCGTGGTGGCGCCGCACCGCGAGGGTGACCAGGCGCAGTACGTGGAACTGCCGGTGCCCGACGGGGGAGACGACGGGGAGATCGGGGAGACGATCGACTGGGCGCTGGCCAATCTCGACCGGCCGCTCTCGGTGGACGACCTCGCCGGACACGCCTGCATGAGCAGACGCAGCTTCGCCCGGAAGTTCCGGGCGACCACCGGCGCGAGCCCCGGGCGATGGGTGCTGTCGCGCCGGCTCGACCACGCGCGGACGCTGCTCGAGACCACGACCCGCTCGATCGAGGACATCGCCCGCGACTGTGGGTTCGGCAGCGCGGTGACGTTCCGGCAGAACTTCGACAGGAAGTACTCGACGACACCGTCGTCCTACCGCGCCCGGTTCGGGGAGGCGCAGGAGTGAGTTCCACCAGGCCCGTCGCCCCGGACCATGCGGACGCGTCCCGACCGGTAGGAACGGCGCCTGCCCGGTGCGGAACGCGGCCGCAGACGTCATGGCCACGATCTACGTGACCAGACCATCTAGCCGCCGGACAGGGGCAGGTAGTCGTTGGTCATGGCAGCGGCGCCGTCGACCTCGGTCTCCAGCAGTCCGTTGTCATGCATCCACGACGCGTAGGCCGCCCAGTCCCGGGCTGTCTGCCGCCCGAAATCCTCCTCGGGTAGAAGCGCCAGCGTGGCGTCGATCATCTTCTCCAGCATGTCGGGCTCGTAGGAGCCCTCGGTCACCGGGGTGAGGGACTCGAGGGCAATACGGCGGTCCGCCAACGCGGCCTGCTGCCCGGCCCCGGTTCCGGCGAGGAAGTCGCCCACGCGCTCGGCATAGTCGGCGTCGCCGGCGAGCCGGTTCGGGTTCGCGATGATCACCAGTTCCGCGTAGTCGGGCACCCCGAGTTCGGTGACCGGCATGATCTCGACATCGCCCCGGGCGCCGAGTTCCACGCCTTCGATGTTGCGGAACGCCCCGAAGATCGCGTCCACCTGGTCGGTCAGGAGCGCCTGGTTGAGACTCTGCTGCACATTGGGGGTGGATATCGAGTCAGGATCGATTCCGGCCTCACGGGCGATGAAGTCGAGGGTCGGTTCCTGGGAGGCCAGCCCCGACAACCCCACGGTCTTGCCCTCCAGATCGGCTGCGGAGGTGATGCCGGACTCCGTCCTGGCGATCAGGGAGGTCAAGGACGTCGGGATCAGTGCCGCGACCGAGATCACGTCGAGTCCCTGTTCGAGGGCGATGAGCGTGTCGGGCTCGTAGGAGATGGCCAGGTCGACCCGCCCCAGGGACACCTCCCGGGCGGCGTCGGCCGTGTTGGACGGCGTCGTGAACGTCACGTCCACGCCGGCGTCGGCGTAGGTGCCGGTGTGCTGCGCGGTGTACAGGGCCACATGGTCGGGATTGGGGCTCCAGTCGAGCAGAACACTGACCGGGGCGGCGCCGGTCTCGCCTGGCTCGGCGTTGTCCGAGGATGCCTGGCAGCCGGTCAGAGCCACCGCGGCTGCGGCCACCATCGCGAGCATGCGGGCGCCGGGGCGCGTGAGAGTCCGGCGTCGGATCCTGCTGGGTCGTGTTTCCGTCATGATGGGTTCCTTTCCCCGGTGGGTGTGTTCCACGGGCAGATCAGGCGTTCGAGCATGGTCACGCTGGCGAGGAGGACGCTGGACATGATCGTCAGCACCGCCACCTGGGCAAAGACGAAATCGGTCTGGAGCCGGGGGATCGCCTGGAGCATGAGGTAGCCCAGGCCGTTGGTGGAGCCGGTGTACTCGGCGAAGACGGCGGCCACCGGCGCGAAGGTGACCGAGACGCGCAGCCCGGCGAAGCCGCGAGGCGCGGCGAAGGGCAGACGCACCCGCCAGAAGAGCGACCACCTGGTGGCGTGCAGACTCCGCAGGGTGTCGATCATCCGGGCGTCGACCGAGCGGATTCCGGAGAGGAGATTGAGGGCGACCGGGAAGAAGCACAGCAGGGCCACCACGATGACCTTCGGCGCCATGCCGTAGCCGAGGGAGATCGTCAACAGTGGGCCTATCACGATGACCGGGATGGCCTGGGAGGCGACCAGCAGGGGGGTCATGGCGTGACCGACGGCGGGCACGAATCCGCTGATGACGACCACGGTCACCGCGACGACCACTCCGAGGACCACCCCGACGACGGTCTCCGTGGCGGTCAGCAATGTGGCCGAGCCCAGCCGGTCGGGCCAGGTGGATACGAGCGAGTCGAGCACGGCGAGGGGTGAGGGAATGACGTACTCGGGCACGAGCTCGAGCGTGGTGACCGTGATCCACGCGGCGAGGACCAGCAGGAGCGTGACGCAGGCAGGGCCGGCGGAGCGGAGGAATCGCACGGTCATGGGGCGGTGCCGCCTCCGGTCAGGTGGGATTCCCGGGCCAGTGCCCGGAGCACTTCCCTGCGGGCTGCCGCGAACGCCTCGTCGCCGAGGAGGACCTCGCGGGGCCGGTCGTCGCTGAACCATCCCGGCCAGGTGCGGACCACACGCGCCGGGGCGTCGGCTTCGTCTCGTGCCAACAGGACCACGCGTTCGGAGAGGAGCAGTGCCTCATCGACGTCGTGCGTGACCATGACGAGGGTGGCCGAGGTGTGGGTGATGGTGTCGCGGAGCCACTGCTGGACCTCCGCGCGGGTGATCGCGTCGAGCGCTCCGAGCGGCTCGTCAGCCAGCAGCACGGGTTTGCGCGCCAGCAGAGCGCGCGCGAGCGCTGCGCGCTGGCGCATGCCCGCGCTGAGAGCTGAGGGACGGGCATCGGACCAGGCGCCCAGTCCCACACGGTCCAGCATGCGCTGGGCCTCGGATCGGGCCACGCGCCGGCCCACTCGTTGGTTACGGAGACTGATCGCGACGTTGTCGAGCAGGGACAGCCAGGGCAACAGGCTGTCGCCCTGGGGCATCAACGCGCAGGATTCCAGGCGTCGTGCGGGCCGGCGTTCATCGAGGACGGCGGCGGTCCCGGTGGTCGGTTCGATGAGGCCGGCGATCACCGACAGCAGCGTGGACTTACCGCATCCGCTGCGCCCGACCACCGCGACATGCTTGCCAACCGGGACGGACAGGTTCAGGTCCGCGAGAACCGGGCGGAGCGCGCCCGAATAGGCGTGCCCCAGTCCATCCAAAGCCACTGCCGTGGTTCCTGGGTGGCTCACGAAAGCGCATGCCAGCGCATCTGACATCCCTCCGCTCGTGTGAACGAGTTCAGGTTCAGCGGGTGTGATCTCAGCCCCGTCCGGTAGGGGCACCCCGTGTCATCGATGCTGATCTTGCGAATCAGCTCGAAGTCCGAACGTACCACCGGCACATCTCGGGATCTGATGTGCGTCCATGGCTGGAGCGAGGAGCGGGCGGGCCGCCTTCTGTAGCGTGCGGACTGTCGGCTCGTGTCGGCGTGAGTGCGCCCCCGAGAGGATTCGAACCCTTCGTGAACTGGCCCGGTTTGCTGGCCGTGACCTGCGCTGATAGTTGATTGTGCTGGTCAGAGACGTTATCGCCTCTTGCGCATACGATAGCATGAGTGAACACAAGATCGGATAGGTCTTGCATGCGAGTTGCACGAGAGGGGCCACGATGGGCAACAAGCGGGGTGTCAGACGAGGGTTCGGAGCGATCCGCAAACTACCGTCGGGCCGCTACCAGGCCCACTACGTAGGCCCAGACGGGGTCAAACACTTAGCGCCCGCCACGTTCCACGCCCACGACGACGCCGCCGCATGGTGCGCCCACGAACGGCGACTAGTCGACCTCGACGTATGGACTCCGCCCGCCGACCGGGCCAAGACGCAGGAAGAGGCCCCGGCCGTACTGCTGGCCGACTACGCCCGAACCTGGCTCGACGAACGCAACCTGAAACCGTCGACCAGGACCGCGTACCGGTCCAAGCTCGAGACGCGCATCCTGCCCGAACTGGGAGACCTCGACCTGACCACGATCACCCCGGCCGTCGTCCGCAAGTGGCACGCCGCCCTCGTCGCCACCCCGTCCGCCCCGAACGGTGGCCGCGACCGCAGCGGCGCCACACGCAACGCCCACTGTTACGCGCTACTGCGAACCATCCTGGGCACCGCCGTCGACGACGGACTGATCGAGGCGAACCCCTGCCGAATCCGCGGTGCATCGCAGACCAAGCGTGTCCACGAGATTGAAGTGTTGCCCGCAGGAGAGCTGGACCGCCTCGCTGCCGCTATGCCCGACGAGATTCGTCTTGTGGTGCTGCTGGCCGCGTGGTGCGGTCTACGGCGTGGGGAAGTGCTCGCGCTGCGCCGCCGTGATGTGGCACCGGACGGCACCGAGGTCTATGTGCGCCGCGGGGTCACGTTCATCAAGTCAAAGCCGGTGTTCTCGACCCCGAAGACCGACGCCGGGGTGCGTGACGTGACGGTGCCGCCGCACATCGTGCCCGCCGTGCTGGACCATCTCGAGCGGCACGTCGGCAGGGGCCGTGACTCGCTGTTGTTCACTGGCAAGGCTGACGGGGTACTCGACGAGTGGACCCTGCGCCGCACGTTCAAGGCCGCTGCCGAGACCATCGAACGGCCGGGGCTAAGGTTCCACGACCTACGGCACCAGGGCGCCGTGCTCGCTGCCCGCGCCGGTGCCACAACCAAGGAACTCATGTCGAGGTTGGGCCACACCACGCCGGCCATGAGCATGCGTTACCAGCACGCTGCGGCCGGCCGTGATGCCGAGATCGCCGCCCGAATGTCTCAGATGATGGGGGAGTAGTAGCGCACGGTTGCGCACTTAATCACATGGGTGTAACTTCAGTGGCACGGGTAGTAATACCCGCGCATAACGTCGAACGCTAGTCGAGGGAGAATCGCCGGCCACCAGGCCGAGCCGCACGGCACGCGATGAAGGTCTCGACGAACGGCCAGACAGCCCCGTAAGACACGGGAACCCCGCATGGGACGCCGAGCACAGACACCGAACTAGGTGGCTGCCGCTTGGCGTTTTGCCGTTTCACGGGAGTTTCTGTGTCTCAGTCACCAGAACGCCGGTACGTGTCGATCAACGACGCTGCCGAGTACGTCGACGCCCACCACCAGACCATCCGCCGATGGATCGCCGAGGGTCGGATCACCGGGTACCGCCTGGGGCCGCGCATGATCCGCGTCGACCTCGACGAGCTCGACGCCATGATGCGCCCCCTCGCCGCTGTGAAGCGGGGTGCGTGAGCGTGAGCGCAAAAGAGAACGCCCCCGCTGTGAACGAGGGCGCCCCAAACCATCCGACTGCTGACGATTCTACCCCGCGCCACGACAGTGTGCTCGCCGCCGCAGCCGGGTACGCCGTCCTCGTCGAAACCGGTGAAGGCCGATACCGGCGCCGCCTGTTCCTGACCCTCGCATCGGCTGAACGGGCCGTCACACGAGCCCGCGAACGGGGCAAGTACGCATACCTCGTCCTCGTCACCCTCACCCCGCAGGCGGTGATCCAGTGACCATGCTCGACCACGCCCTCGCCTACGCCGCCCAGGGGCTCGAGGTGTTCCCCCTCGTCCCTCGCACGAAGCGGCCGGCAACTGCCCACGGCAAAGACGACGCGACCACCGACCCGGCCACGATCCGCGCATGGTGGACCGCAACCCCCGACGCGAACATCGCCGCCCGACCCCCGGCCGGTGTCGTGGTCCTCGACGTCGACCCCCGGCACGGTGGCACGCTCGACGCGCTGGGAGACCTCCCGCCCACCTATCGGACCAAGACCGGCGGGGGCGGCTGGCATGTGTGGGCATGGTTACCCGAGGGGATCGAGGACCGGGTCCGCGGCAAGCTCGACGGCGCCGAGGGGATCGACGTCAAGACCTCGAGCGGGTACCTCGTCATGCCGCCGAGTGTTCACCCTGACGGGGGCCGGTACGTCCTCGAGGATGACACCGAACCGGCAGACCTACCCGCCCACCTGCTCGACCGGGTCGTGCGCCGCCCGGTGGTCCGCGAGAGGCCCGCAGTAGCCCCCAGGATCAACGGTGACGAGCGCGGGGGCCGATACTGGGCCGCCGCCCTCGCCGCCGAACTGGACGCCGTAGCGGGCGCCCCAGAAGGGTCGCGTAACGACACCCTCAACCGGGCCGCCTACAACCTGGGAACCCTCGTCGTCGCAGCCGGTGCCGACGCCAACGACGTCGCCGACCAGCTCGCCGCCGCAGCGCGGGGAATCGGACTGGACGACCACGAGGCCACCGCGACGATCCGATCCGGTCTGACGGCCGGCATGGACTCGCCCCGCGACATACCAGAGCGGGAAGCCCCGGCACCGGTGGTGAAGGCAACCAACCGGCGCGGCACCCTCGACGAGCTCGACGCCGCAGCACGCCGCTGGCTAGGGGCCGATTACGACCTCGATGCGATGCACGCCGTACTCGCCGCCGCCGCAGTCGAACGCCTCGACGGTGACCCGGTGTGGATGCTGCTGGTATCCGGCAGCGGCAACGCGAAAACCGAGACCGTGCAAGCCCTCGACGGGGCCGGCGGCATCATCACCTCGACGATCTCGTCCCAAGGTGCGTTGCTGTCCGCGACCAGCCGCAAGGAACGCGCCAGCGATGCCACCGGAGGACTACTGCGCAAGATCGGGGACCGCGGAATCCTCGTCGTGAAAGACGTGACCTCGATCCTGTCCATGAGCCGCGATGCCCGCGCCGAGGTACTCGGAGCACTCCGCGAGGTGTACGACGGACGCTGGTCACGCAACGTCGGCACCGACGGCGGAAAAACCCTCGACTGGGCCGGCCGCATCGTTGTCATCGGCGCAGTAACAACCGCGTGGGACCGGGCGCACGGCGTGGTCGCCTCAATGGGGGACCGGTTCGTCCTGGTCCGCATGGACTCGTCAGTTGGCAGGCAGGCCGCCGGCCGCCGCGCAATCGGCAACACCGGATCGGAAACCGAGATGCGGGCCGAACTATCCGAGAAAACCTGCGCGGTGCTTAACACCGTGGACGGGCCGGGAATCAACGTCACCGACGACGAAACCGACCGGCTACTCGCCGCCGCCGACCTCGTCACCCTGGCACGCACCGCAGTCGAATCGGACTACCAAGGCACCCCCGAATACGCCCACCAGCCCGAGATGCCCACCCGGTTCGCCAAACAGCTCGCCCAGATCGTCCGCGGGTCCGTGGCGATCGGCCTGGACCGCGACGAGGGGATGCGGCTGGCGATCCGATGCGCCCGCGACTCGATGCCGCCGCTACGCCTGGCGATCGTCGACGACGTCGCCGCCCACCCCGACGCCGCCACCAGAGAGGTGCGTCAACGCCTGGACCTACCGCGCAACACCGTCGACCGGGGATTGCAGGCGCTCCACATGCTCGGTGTGTTGACGGTCCGTGAGGACACGAGCGACCGGCGGGGAACCGTGTGGCGGTACTCCCTCGCCGAGGGAATCGAACCGGACGCCCTCAAATACGTTCCAGAAATGGCTTTACCCCCCCTCAACCCCCAGGTAAGAGATCCGCAGGGACAGATGTGCCGGGGTACCGCCAAACCTGGAACGTTCCCGGCCGGGGGTGGTCCCGATGCGTGACAACCGACCACTGTGGCCCCTGGTCGCTGACGAGATGAGTTCCGACGACCTCGACCGCCTCGACGCCACCCTGACCGAGTGGGCCGGAGTGTCGCTGTACACCGCCACGATGGACGACCTCACCCAAGCGCAGCACGCCCTGGGCTTGTTCCACGAGGCCGCGGTGAAGGTGTACGCCAGCAAGCTCACCGACGCCGGCATCGACGCAGTAGAGGCCCACGCGAACGGGGGCCGCAAATGAACCCGTTGACCCGCATGCTCGCCGAGATTGTCGACCACCGCCTCGAGGGCGCCGCCTGCGCCGGAGAGCACCACCTGTTCGACCCGCGGGACGAGAACGAACCCGCAGACCTTTACGCCCTGCGCAACGAATACGCGCGCGCAATCTGCGGTGTCTGCCCCGTCCTCGAGCGGTGCCACGAAACCGCCATGAACATGCGCCCCTCTGACCGCACCGGCACCTGGGCCGGAATCACGTTCGACCACCGCGGCCGACGGGTCCGCATCCACCAGAAGGGAACCGCCCAGTGAACGACTACAAGCTCAGGCTCATTGCCATGTACCGGGCACCGATCCGCAACGGGGACACCTGGCCGACACACAAGGCCCGCGACCGACGCCGCCGCCGACGCAAGGGGAAGAAATGATGACCGGCCACATCACCCGCGTGAGGATCGCGCCCCGGTTCGCCGACCTCAACGTCGAACCCACCAGCAAGGGCGCCCGCCTGTCCGTCGGCAACGTGCATGTCCACCTGTCACCGAGGGACGCCCGCCGGCTCGCCGACGCCCTCGTCGACACCGTCGAGAAGGGAACCGAATGAACGACGAGCACGACATCAACGACCTACGCCGGCTCATCGCCGACCGGGCCGACCGCCGAACCCGACCACCGGCCACCGACCGGGTCGACCTCGCAACCGGCTGGGAACTCGCCCAGCACACCGAGGTGACCGTCACCGAACTCGACGCCCACGGCGTCACCACCACCACCGAAACACTCGCCGTTAGCCCGCTGCTACTCGGCATCGAACCCCCAGAAGGGAACCACCATGAGTGAGACCACCGACCCCACCCTCGAGGCCCCCGACACCGTCCTTGACGACCAGGCCCCCGACGTGGACCAGCACGACGACGAGCCCGACAACCCCAACCACGAGGCCGCCAAGTATCGGCACCGCGCCAAGGAAGCCGAGGCCGCCCGCGACCAAGCGACCGCCCGCGCCGACGAGCTCGCCGCACACGTCACCGACCTACGGCGGGCACTCGTCGAAACCGAGGTCGCACGGTTCGGCATCAAATCGGACGCGTTCTGGGCCGCCGAACCGGACCTCGACACCCTCGTCGACGACACCGGCCGGCTAGACCTCGACGCCGTCACCGAGGCGGTCCGCGCCACCCGCGACCGGTTCGGCATCAAACCGCAGGGATACCGGCGGGGCGGCCGTGCATCCGGCGCCACCGCAACCGGGGACACCGTCACCGCCTCATGGTCCGACGTGATCCGCCCCGGCAGAGGGTAGAATGAGCGGTGACGGCCCACCACCCGGCGGGCAGCGCGGGCCGTCACCGCAGCCCCAGGAGGGCAACCAAGGGACCGGCAGGACCGGACCAGGGACACCCATTCACGCACTCCTGAGAGGCAAGCCTCATGGCTCTTTACACCACCACTTCCGACGTCGGCGGCATCCTGCCCGAGCAGTACGGGCCGCTCATCGTCGACCCCGTCACCCGCGCCGCGCTCGCGTTCGACCCCACCGTCGCCGCGACCGTCCGCACCGCCGGAACCAACTTCCACGTCCCGGTCGTCACCGAGGACGCCGGCGCCGCATGGGTCGCCGAGGGCGCCGAGATCACCCCGGACGATCCGACCATCGACGAGATCATCGTCACCCCGGCCAAGGTCGCCGGCCTGACCATCCTGTCGCGTGAGCTGGCCGAGGACTCGAGCCCCGCCGCCGCCCAGATCGTCGGGGAAGGCTTGGCCCGCAGCATGGCCCGACAGGTCGACGCCGCGTTCTTCGGCAACCTGTCCGCACCCGCGCCGGCCGGACTCGGCAGCCTGACCGCAACCGCAACCGCGACCGGTGAACTCTCGAGCGTGGACGTGTTCGCCGACGCGCTCGCCGAGGCCGAGGCCGCAGGCGCAACCGTCACCGCGTTCGTCATGCATCCCGACGACGCGCTCGCACTCGCCAAGGTGAAGGTCGGTACCGGATCGGCGCAGCCCCTACTGGGCACCGACGCCACCGCCGGCACCTCGAGGCAGGTCCTGGGCATCCCCGTGCATGTCTCGTCCTCGCTCACCGCGGGAACCGCCTGGGCCGTCGACTCAAGCCGAGTCCTCACCGTCCTGCGCGACGACGTCCGCCTCGAGACCGACTCGAGCCGCTACTTCGACTCCGACCGGGTCGCCGTCCGCGCCACCATGCGCGTCGGATTCGCGTTCCCCTCGCAGGGCGCCCTCGTGAAGATGACGCTCACCACCCCGGCCGAGTAACACCCGCCGGCCACGATGCCCCCGGCCACCACGGTCGGGGGCGTCACCAGCCGGAGAGGGGTGGGGGGTGACCCCCAGACACCCCACGGTGGCCCCCACGGCATTGCTTCCAATACCCCCCCGAATCGAAATAGGGCCGTGCCAGCGTTTTTCGGGGCCGTTACTTTTCGCGTGAGGATGACCGATGGATCGCCAGTGTGACGAGTGTTCGGCGGGGTTTGTGGCCCGGTCGCCGCGGCAGCGGTTCTGTTCTGACCGGTGTAGGTACCTCGAGAAGGACCGCCGGCGGATGCTGGCGTGTTCGGTGTGCGGTGAGCCGATGCACCGGGGGCCGACCGTGAGGGTGGACGGGATGCAGCGTCACAATCGGTGCTGTGGTGTGGCCGGCGGGTAGTGGTCACCGCTACGGCCAACGGAGTCCCCTACGGGGACCGGTGGCCTTGCTGACCCCTCCCCACGGTTTCCCACGAACCAAGCCCCGATATCGCGTCACGGCACGACGAGTAGCCCGCCCCGAATGGGTGCGAGCTTTGTCGTGACCCCCGGTAGCGTCCGGCCGGACACCGCTACGGGAGCGCCCACGCCGGTTCGTGGGATTGAGAACACCGGGACGATCTTTTTAGGGGTGGACCGCCTCAAACACCCGTCTGTACGGCACGCTGAGCGCCGATCCCGCCCCGCCCGACCGACTACGCCGGATGAGGGGGAACCGCGCTCAGGGCCGCGTCTGGGCCGTCTTTACGGCGTCGATGATTGCCAGCGCGAACCGTTCGGCCTCGTCGGGCGTGAGGTCGCACTCGGGATCGAACACCCGAATGAAGGTGGGGCCGGCGTCGAGGCCGTCGAGACTGAGACGGTCCTCCGCGAACAGGCCCACGTCCCAAGTGACGCCCGTGGGGGCGAAGTACCGCGCCCAGGTGACGATCTGCGCGCCGGTGGCCCGTTCGATCATGGGTTCTTCCGGTTCGGGTGCTTGGCACCATGCGGGCCGTTGGCCGGGCGCCCTCATCGCAGGGACTCCTGGAGGTAGGCGTCAACCTCGTCACTCGTGACGGTCGCCCCGGCCATGAGTCGTGCCGCGACCTCGCAGATGGCCGGCCACGCCTGCTGCAACTCGATCTGCCACACGGATTCGCGGGCCGTGGCGATCTGCTGCAACTGGTCCGCGATACCCGGCGCATCGGCTTGCACGCCCATTTCGGCAGCGATTGAGTCGATGCTCAACCCCTTGTCGATCACGGTGGAATCGTCTGCCCCGCCGGATAGTAGGCAACCCCCGAGGACGTCCTCGAACGTGAACTCGTCGTCGTCAAGGTCGTCTAGCGGTCGGTCGCCCCACTGGTACCGGGATTCGGCCCACGGTCCCGCGTAGGCGATAAACGCTTGGTCCCAGACATGGGAGCGGTGCCACGTGATGCCCGCCCCGTGGGTGTCGGACAGTGTGACGGACAGGAGCGAGCTACCGCCCCGCATCAGCGCGGCGACGGCGTGCCCTGCCTCGTGGTACGCCGCGAGCGTGCGTGCGTCGGTGCTCATCGGAGGGACTCCCAGTAGGACTTGAGAGCGACCTTATACGCCGCCTGGCCACGCTCGAGCGCGTCGGCAATCTCGACGGCTTGGTCGGTGCCCATGTCGAGCTCGCCGTGAACCGAGAGGATTGGCGGGGATGCCTCGCCGTTGTCGACCAGGCTGACGACCTCGACGGTGATCTTCTGCCGGTCGTTGCCCGGTCCGCCGGCGATGATGCGCCGGAAATGAGTGATGTCGTCGCCTGTGAGCGGTGGCGGTGTGGGATGCTGGCTGTTGGCCATGACGCTTACCTCGTCTTGGTCGCTGGCCCCGAGCGTTCCCGTGCTACGGGGCCATTTCTATTGACCAACACAAGGCAACTTGTACGCCAGTTGCACGACCTGCGGATCGCACAGCATAAATGCCGTTTGACCTGCGTAAACCTTGCGCCCCCGAGAGGATTCGAACCCCTGACCAGCCGGGTAGAAACCGGATGCTCTATCCACTGAGCTACGGAGGCCTGCGACGCGCGCGTGGGGCGTCGCCGGGAGAATGGTAGCCGATCCGGGGGGTGGGTCGGACAGTGGCGAATCGGCCCGGGGGCGTCCGGGTTCCTACGATGGTGGTCATGACGTCGTCGAAGACCGCCCCCGCCACCGCCGGGCGGTTCGGAACCCGCAACATCGTCGCCCTGGTACTGCTCCTGGCGGCGGTGGCGGCCGCGGTGGTGATCCCACTGTCGGCCATGTCCGCCGAGGTGGCGCTCGAGCTGGTGGGCGTGCCCGATCCGGGTCCGCTCACCACGGCCGGCCTCCCGGCGCTCCGGTCGATCGCCGAGCTCCTCGCCGCCGTGGCCGTGGGGGCGGCGCTGTTCGCGGCGTTCTTCACCCCGCCGCAGAAGGACAAGACCCTCGACGTCGACGGCTACCGCATGCAGCAGATCTCGTCGTGGGCGAACATCGCCTGGGCGATCGCCGCGGCACTGCTCATCCCGCTGACCCTGTCGGACGTCTCCGGGCGCACTTTCCTCCAGTCGCTCCCGCCGGGCCAGTGGTTGGTCGCGATCAACCAGATCGACATCGCGTCCTCGTGGCGGTGGGCCGCGATCATCGCGCTGGTCGCCGGGATCGGGCAGCGACTCACGCTGAGCTGGCGCTGGTCGGTCATCTGGCTCGGCGTCACCGCCCTCTCGCTGCTTCCGGTGGCAGCCACGGGCCACGCGTCCGGCAGCACCGCGCACGACCTGGCCACCAACTCGCTGATGATCCACCTGTTCGGCGCCGCGTTCTACGTGGGTGGGCTCATCGCGCTGATCATCCACACGTGGCGCGGCGGCTCGCGCGTCGCCCTGGCCCTGCGCCGCTACTCGGTGGTGGCGACGGTCGCGATCGTCGCCCTCGGGTTCACGGGCGTGATCAACGCGCTCGTCCGCCTGCACCCGGGTGACCTTCTCACCTCCACCTACGGATTGCTGGTCGTGTCCAAGGCGTTGGCGCTGTGCCTGTTGGCGCTGTTCGGTCTGGCGATCCGCCGCCGGATCATCGCCAAGATCGAGTCGACGGGGGCCAATGCGCCGGTCGACCGGCCCACGCTGCTGCGGATCATCGTGGTGGAGGCCGTCGTCATGGCCGGCACCCTGGGGCTGTCGGTCTCGCTCGGCCGCACCCCGCCGCCGGCGCCGCTGTACGTACCCACGAGGCAGGAGGCGCTACTGGGCTTCGAGTTGCCCGGGCCCTTCGCGTTCGGAACGGTCTTCGGCACCTGGCGCTTCGACCTGGTGCTGGGTCTGGCCGCGGTGGTCCTGCTCGGCCTGTACCTCTGGGGCCTGGTGCGGCTGCGCCGCCGCGGGGATGCCTGGCCGCTGAGCCGCACCGCGTTCTGGGTGGCGGGCTGCGTGATCCTGTTCCTCACCACCAGCTCCGGCATGGGGATGTACATGATGGCCGACTTCGCCAGCCACATGGTGGGCCACATGCTCATCTCGATGCTGGTGCCGGTCCTCCTGGCGCTCGGTGGCCCGTTCACGCTGGCCCTGCGCGCGCTCCGGGCCGCCGGTCGCGGCAACCCTCCCGGGCCCCGCGAGTGGCTGGTGGAGTTCATCAACAACCCGCTCTCGCACTTCCTCACCCACCCGATCGTGGCGTCGGTGCAGTTCGTGGCCGGTTTCTACCTCATCTACTTCGGCGGGTTCTATCAGACGTTGGCCTCGGAGCACCTGGGCCACATGTTCATGAACGTGCACTTCCTCATCAGCGGCTACCTGTTCTACTGGGTGATCATCGGCGTGGACGCGGCGCCGCGGCACTTCTCGCCGATGTACAAGCTCATGGTCCTGCTGAGTTCGCTGCCGTTCCACGCGTTCTTCGGCATCCTGCTCATGAACACCAAGACCGTGCTGGCCGAACCCTGGTACTCGGGCATCGGCCTGCCGTGGATCCCGGATCTACTGCAGAGCCAGCAGGTCGGCGGCGGCGTCGCCTGGGCGGCGGGGGAGATCCCGCTGGTGATCGTCATGCTGGCCCTGGCGTGGCAGTGGTACCAGAGCGACATGCGCGACGCGCGGCGCGGTGAGCGGCAGGCCGACCGCGACGACGATGCCGAGCTCAAGGCCTACAACGAGATGCTCCGGGAGATGTCCCGCGCCGACCGCCGGCCCTGAGTCCGAACACCTCGTCGTCGTCACAGACGCCGGTTCTCCACACCCCCCGCCCCCCTCCACAGGGCCGCCACCGCGGGCGGTGGGAACGAGGGGTGACGACGACGAGGTGAGGCACGCTGCAAGTCACGAGGCCGACGCACGGTCGGCCGAACGTGACAGGAGTGAGCCCATGAACGAGACCCACACGACCGTCCGCGGAACCGTGATCACCGATCCCACCACCCGGAGGGTGGGCGACGACCAGGTCTTCACCTTCCGGGTGGCCAGTAACAGCCGCTACCAGGACCGGCTCACCGGCGAGTGGAAGACCGGCGGCACGCTGTACTTCTCGGCCAACTGCTGGGGACGCCTCGGGCAACGGGCGTCCGGCGCGCTGTGCAAGGGCGACGGCGTGATCCTGCACGGCCGGCTGCTCACCAACGAGTACGAACGCGACGGTCGCATCATGCGCGACCTGGAGATGCGGGTCAGCGCCGTGGGGCCCGACCTGTCCCGCATGGACGTCACCGTGCGCCGCGCCAGGACGGACGCGCCGGCCGAGGGGGCCGGCGTCGACGGGGCGGGTGTCGACGCCGGCC
>NZ_JABFAN010000018.1:314125-341290 GCF_017168155.1 Dietzia sp. KRD202
GGATCAGGGGGTGGCCGGGGTGGGCAGGTCCCAGCCCTCGAGGAACTTGCGCTTGCAGGACCAGCCCTGCGCCGTGAGGTAGCCCTTGATCGTGATGGGGTACCCGATCAGCGAGCCCTTCGTGTACGTCTGGCCGCCCCGCTCGGAAATGCCGCCGTTGGGGATCTCGATGCGGCGCCGGTACGGGTCGTCGATGACGTCGATCCCGAAGAACACGCGGTGCTTCTTCGGGATGTTGCCGTCGACGAACTCGATCGAGCCGTCCGCGTTGCGGGTCATGTCCGCTTCCTGCTTGCGGAAGTACAGCGCGATAGTGTCGTACGACGTGGTCCACAGGGTGGTCTCCCACGTGATCAGCACGCTGGTGATGTCCTCGCGGACCTCTGCCGTGGCCTGCCACGGGGTGAAGCCCTCGGAGGACTCGTCGACCGACTCGGTGATCCCCTCGTCGGAGATCCAGCCCAGGTCGATGAACTCCGGGGCCCACTCGGCCATCCCGTCGGGGGCGATCGTGCCCAGGGGTGCGTACATCAGCTGTCCGGTCACGCCCATGCGGACCAGTTCGTCGTCGTAGTTGTCGCCAATCGGGGTGCTCATAGCGTTCCTTCCTGAAATGCGTGAAGCCCCCGAGGACTCGGGGGCTTCGTCGGTGGTGGGTCCCGCTACGAGCGGGCGAGGAAACTCACGGCCGCGCCGTAGCGGCGGACGTTCTCGTTCCTGTCGGGGCGGGGTGTCAGGGCCGGGCGACGGCTAATCGTCGCGGCGCGCGAGGCCAGCGGCACCGCCAGTCGCGCTCGCACGGCCTGGCCCACGTCCCGGGCCGTGACCTTCTTGGCCGCGTAGACGTCGACGTCGGCGTCCAGGCGGTCGAGGGACAGCCGCCCGTCCCACGACTGGAGCTCCTGGGTAGCCGGCAGCGCGGTCACCTGAATGAACGGGAGCGGACTGTCCGGGCGCATCTCGGGGCCCACCCCGGCCGCCCCCAGCTCATCGAGGACCGGCTTGAGGTGGGCGACGAGCTCGGACTCGATGTCGACGTCAGCCATGGCCTACCGCTTCCGGGGAGCCTTCGCGGCCGGCTGCGCAGAGTCGGCCGCGGCGACCGCGTCGTCCAGGGCCGCCCCATCAGCGTCAGTGTCGGCGGCGGTCTGCGGGCGATCGGTCGGGGCGGCCTCGTCGCCGTCCTTGCTCTTGGCCTTCTCCAGCGATGCAGCGCGCGTGTGCATCGACGGCCTGGCCGGCGGCACGTCCTTCTCGCTGACGTACTGCGCCTGCCCGGTGCGGACCGCGGCACGCGCCTCACGCGGCCGCAGTTCCTCGGTCGTGCCGACTTTGCTCGGGTCCGAGTGGGCCGCCCACTTGACCTTGATCGTCTCTTCCTTCGTTGCCATGGTCATGCCTCTCTGATTGCGCGCCCCAGGGCGCGGATTCTGGGGGTCGACTCCGAGCCGTACTCCTCGATGGGGGAGTCCGACACGATGTTCACGTAAGCGCGGCCACCGGGCCGGATGCCCGACTTGACCGTGATGCGAGCCTTGCCGCCCTCGGCGTTGGTGATCGCCTGCGCGCGGGCCGCCTTCGCCCGCGCCACCTTCATCAGGTGGGCGCGGACCTGCCGGTTGCGGTTGATCTGGTCGAACATCTTCTTCGACATCGCCATCAGCCAGACACCCTCTCGAGCATCGCCTCGACGTGATGGACACCGTTCGGCTTCATCGGATGGGGGAACCGCAGGATGTCGCCGATGACCGCGAACACGAGCCCCGAGGGGATGCGGATCCGGTCGATCGGCCGCAGCGGCAGATCCTTGCCGGGTGGCGAGATGAGTTGCCACCCGGTGACGACCTGCGGCCGCTCCGCCGGCCCCTCGGACGAGCTGAGCGGCTGCACCGACACCATGAAGTCGACCGGCACCGGCTCCGGTTCGGACCAGTCCAGGACGTCCGTCCCGAACTCGTCCTCCTCGACAGTCGGCCGCAGGATCGTGATCGTCGTCGTGAACCCCGGCCTCATCCGACCTCATCTCCAAAGTGCCACGACGGGGAGAGCGCACTAGGCGCCCCGAACATGGCCAGATGCCAGTCCAGGAGCCGCAGCGCGCCCGCCGTGGCGACGAGCGTGCCCGAGCCCGCGAGGGCCCCGTTACGCCACGAGTAGGACTGGTGGCCCCGGTACTCGCCCGGGGCGAGCGCCTCGGCCACCATGTCGACCACGACGATCTTCGCGAGACCCATCTGCTCGGGGTCCGCACGGTCGACCGTCACGAACTGGTCCAGCAGCCGCGATGCCGCCGTGATCAACGAGCCGGCCCGGTGGGTGTCCACATCCGAGAACGGGCGCTCCACCTCGAACTCAACGTCGTGGGTCTCGGCGTACATGCGCGGCTCCTTCCTGTGCCAGCCTCCGGCGCACCACTACGAGGTGATGCGCCGGAGGGGCGCCCGGGGTCACCCGTACAGGGCGATCAGATCGGCGCGAGTGGCGTCGGCCGCCTCGTCGGGGTCGTGCCCCTGGGCGACGGCGTACTCGCGCCAGGCGGCCACTGGGCCGGTCTTGGCCGGCTTCTCGACCGTCTCCTGAGTGGAGTCGTCCGGGTTCTGGTCGCCGGTCTCGTCGTCCGGGTTCTGGTCCCCCTGGCCGTCGCCGTTGTCGCCGCCTCCGTCGCCGTTGCCCTCGTCGGTCTTGGGCTTCTCCGGGGGCGGCTTCTGCTCGGTCTTGGTCGACTTCGCAGCCGCGCGCTTGATCGGCTCGACGGCCCCGATGCGCAGGAGCCGGGCCTCGTCCGCCCCGCTGATCTCGACGGTGGCCCCCTTGCGGTGCCGGACGAACCGGAACTGCTCGGTGGGCTTGGAGAGCACCTGGTCCCACTGGTCAGCGAGGAGCTTGTACTTCGCCATCGGATCAGGCCCCCTGCACGCCGGTGATCCAGCACGCGGCGAGCGGCTGGTCGACGCCCTTGACCCTCTTGCGGGAGGTGTCCGAGCGCCACGACTCGGTCGGACCGCCGTTGGGTCCGCCGCCCTCGGGGTACATGTTCGTGGACTGCAGCACGCGGGTGTCGGAGTAGAACCCGACCGTGCGGCGCTCGACGACCAGGACCCGGTCCAGCGGCCACGAGCGCGACTGCAGCGCAGCCATGCCCATGATCTGGTTGGGGAGCTTTCCGGTGTAGCGGATGTCCTCGGCGGCGAGGGTGTCCTTGTACACGTCGATGAACTTGTCGTTGTCCATCAGGACCGGGGTGATCGAGGCCGGCAGCACGACGGTGTCGGCCACGAACCCCATGGTGTCGTCGCCGTCGGTGTCGCCGGACAGGGACGCCGAGCCGATCTTTTCCATCGCCGCGGCGATGTCGTGACGCGGGTTTCCGGCACCGTCGGTCCACGCCGCCGACGCGGGGATCTCGGGGATCGCCGAGTTCGACAGCAGGTGACGCAGCGCCCGGTCGTCGTTGCGGATGAACGTGTTGACGAGCTGCGTGATCTGCATCTGCGCCAGATCGAGCCGCCCCTCGTCGATCATCTCCTTCGACACGCGGATGCCGCGCGCGATCTTCTGCGAGACCGCGATCTTGGGCAGGCCGATCGCGCCGGCGGTCACCGGGATCTCGGCGAACTCGGCGACCGGCTCCGGGCCCTCCTCGAGGTACAGCGGCGTGGACTCGTTGTAGGAGACCAGGCCGTTGACGTTGGGGCCCGCGTCGCGCAGCAGCGACTCGGAGAGGAACTGGTTGGCGAGCAGTTCGATGATCTTCGTCGGGACCAGCTTGGGGTTCCCGACGAGATCGTTGATCGTGATGCGGGGACCGTCGTTGACGCTCACCACTCCTGTGGGTGCCATGATGGCGATTCCTTTCTGGGGGTCAGAGGGTCCGGACGAGCCCGGACTGATCGGCCGCCGTGACACCAGCGGGTTCGGTGACGTAGCCGAGGATCCGGCCGGTGGGGGACGCGCCGGCGGGCTTGACCTTGCCGTCGCCGGCGGAGACCACCGCCTCGCCGAACGCGGCGGCCGCGGAGAACACGCACCGCACTTCGATGCCGCCGTAGGCCACGGCCGTGTACTCGGGAACCGAGACGGCCGAGACGAGCGGGTTGCCGAACGCGTCAGCGCTCGAGGCGGAGCTCGGCGGTGCGGCATCGCCAATCGACACACCGAGGACGGTGCCCGAGTCGGCAGCGGCGACGCCGACCTTGCCGCCGGTGCGCGCCTCGACGACCTGTCCGCCGCGGACGGTCTCGGTGACGTGGAAGGTCTTGGGGCCGTGCTTGGTGACCATGGGGATCGCGGACATCAGAAGCTCCAGTTCTTGAAGAGGTCGGACTCGGTGACGTCGGCGGAGGCGCCGACCTCGTCGCCGTTGTGGCCGATCTCAGCGACCGGCACCATGTTGTCGGGCAGGGACGCCAGCACGTCGGCCATGCCGGCGTCGTGCTCGATGACCGAGCACCAGTGGTCCTTGCGCGAGGGCGGGATCTTCCCGGCGCGAATGGCGGCATCGACCTTGCCTTCGCGGTCTTGGAGCTCGAGCTTCTTCTGCGCGGCGGCACCCGCCGCGGCCTGAGCCTTGATGCTCTCCAGCGTGGAGGCGTCGACCATGGTGAGACCCTTCTTTTCGGCTGCTGCGCGGATCTGCTCGACCCCCAGAGCGGCGGCGGAGACCGGCGCGGCGTCTTCGCCCTCGCCGGCGGCCGCCGCGGTGGAGGTGTCCACGAGCGCGGTGAGCGCCTCGAGGACATCCTGAGCGGTTGCTCCTTCTCCCAGGCTGAGCAGGCTGAGCAGCTCCGCGGCCTGGGTGTCGTCGAATTCCATCGACGTTCCTTCCTCTTCGGTATCACCGACCGCGGCGGTCGGAGCTTCGGGGCGGGACTCCTCACGGGAGGCCCACGCAATGGCGGGGGTCCGGCCGGACGCTGCGACGTACTCGCGCTTGACCAGCTCGGCTTCCCCCCACGTGATGCCGGTGTCGGCAGCGGTGAACGGGACCCGGTACAGGTCCCCGGTCTCGTCGTCGACCGCGATGACTTCGCCCGGGTCGACGTAGATCTCTTCGATCCACCACCAGTTATCGGCGGCGGGTCCCTCGTAGAAGCTGCGCCGCACGTCCTCCACCGACTGCGACGCGGCGACCTTGATCGCCTGTGGCATGGGGGTTCCTTCCCTCGTGACCGGCATGGTGAACTCCGCCCCGGTCGGATCGGCGGATTCTGCGGCGGACACCCCGTACAGGGCCGCGATGTCCTGGAGACTGCCGAGCGTGCCGACGCCCGGCGCCGTCACTCCCAGCAGGGCTACGGCGGTCAGGACGAACGGGTGCTCGCGTCCGGTCTGATCGGTGAACCCGTACTGGCCCTCGATGGACCGGTCGGGGAACGCGGACGCCAGGACCGTGGCCAGCCACTCGGGGACGCCCTTGTAGTCGCCGACGAGAGTCGAACCGTCATCGGAGACCCGCATGTTGTCGACCCACCCGACCGCAGGTTCACCGTCGAACCGCGAGTCACTGTGGCCCAGCTTGAGCACCGGCCGGCGGATCGCCGGGGAGTCGAGCGCGGACACCGCGGCGTACAGGTCGTCGGAGGTGACCGTCCACATCCCTGTCGAGATCGGCCACGTGCCGACCTTGATGAGCTCGACGTTCGGGATCGTCTTGAGCACCGGCCTCGGTGGCACCACCACCTCAACCATCGCCGTCACCTCCGCCCGTCTCGCTCGCCCCGGGCCGAGAGCCCGGGTCGGGTGCGCCGAGCGCCCGGCGCAGCCACACCTCGAGGTCGTCGTCGACCGTGATCGCGCCCGAGTCGATGAGCGTGCGGACCGCCTGAGCGACCGCCATGTCGGTAGAGCCGATCGTGTCGAACGTCAGCGTCGGGGCGAGCACGTCGGTGCCGAACTGCCAGTCGACGAGATCGTCGATCACGTGCTGGTTGGTCGTGTCGGCGACCATCTGGGCGATCGCGTTCAGCGACGTGATGAACAGGTCCGCTTGCGTGGAGGCCAGCGCATACGAGCCGCCCTTGCCGTCGAGGTTCAGGAAGTGCGCGAGCGCGGTGCGGGCGATCTGCGCGTCGTGGTACTCGATGACGGTCCGCGCCGGGACCAGCATGCCGTTCACGCCCTTGAGGTCCAGCTTGGCACCGAACGGCAGGCCCGCTCCGGCGGAGTCGCCGGCGCGGTACTCGTTGGCCATCTTGCGGCCCTTTGCGATGTCTTCAGAGCTCGCCCCGTCGGGTGCGGTGTAGACCGGCACACCGACACCGTTGCGTCGCACCGAGATCGCCTCGATGCGCAGTAGCTGGTCCTTGAGGAGCCAGTGTTTGTAGGCGCCCCGTAGGAGCGAGGTGCCAGCCCAGTCCGCTCCCTCCCTCTCGTTGACGTACGCGACCAGGCGGTCGACCGGGATGAACCGTCGGCCGCCGTCGCGGGCCTTGACGGTCCGGCCCGCGGGGGATGCCTGCTCGATGCCGACCAGGCCGCCGTCGTCGGCGACCTTGATATCGGTCAGCGTGGAGGGCATCCGGGGGGCCAGCTTGCGCAGCTCGACGTCACCGGTGACGGGGTCCACGGTGACGACCTGCTCGAAGAACATGTGTCCCAGCGGCAGTGACAGCAGGGCGAGCCGGAGGTGCTCGGTCCAGGAGAACCGCGACTTCCGGCGCCGGGGGGCCGGGTTGTCGCCCGTGGTGAGCGGTAGCCCGAGCTGCTCGGCGACGTACGCGGCCACCTCGGGTTCGGCGTCGCCCGGGTCGATCCGCCACTTCGTGGACCGGATCGGCAGCGTGACGGCCTTGAGTACCGAGATCGTCTGAGCATCCGCTCGGCGCATCCGGTTGAACACCGTGACCGACTGGGGCCACCGCAGCTCGGGGACTTCCTCGATGTCGGCATCGATGGACCAGTAGCTTCCCGGGCCCGTCAGCATCGGCGACTGGGCCGACACGACGTACCCGACCTCGCCCACGGGCGCGGCAGCGGGCGCGGCGGCCTTCACATTCTCGGTCATCAGCGCCCCCTTCCTCGTCTAGAAATTCGCGGTCATGAAGTCGATCCCCTCGCCCGGCCCCGACGGCGAGTCCGCCGACGTCGGGACGTGCTCGGGTGCCGGCGGTGGCGCATCGGCCGCGACGTCGAACTTGTCCAAGCCCCAGGCCGCGTTCGTCAGCACGATCAGCGGCGAGATGTCGTCGTTCTTCAGTCGCTCCCATGCCGCCCCGCCGGACTGCCCCACGTCGCGCAGCTGCGCGTGTTCCAGCAGCGGCGCAACGCGCGGGTCGCCATCGTGGGTGAGCGTCTGGTTGTCGACCGCCTGGAGGAACCCGTTGGTCGCCTCGGAGAGCTGACCGGACTTGACGAATTCCGGCTCGATCTCCAGATCGGTGAGCGGCTTGGTCAGCAGGTCCTTGGCGATGCTCTTGTCATCGAGCACGACCGCGACCGGATCGTTGGCCGCGACGGCCGCCGCGACCTTCGCCGCGATCTCGGTGGGCGAGCCCGGGCCGCGGTAGCCGATCTGCACGTGCTTGCCGGTCGCGGTGCGTACCGCCGCACCGATAGTCCACCGCCGCGACTTGCGCATCGCCGGGTCGCGGATCGGTTCGCACTCCACCGCCAGGCACGACGCGCCGGTCGCGACCGCGTTGAGGTCTCTGAGGTCGCCCCAGGCGTCAGGGTCGATCACCGGGGGCATCTCCTCCGGCCCGTCGGTGGGCCAGTCGCCGAGCCCCATGTACTCGCAGCCGAACGACTTCCGGCCGGCCTCGGTCTTGCGGAACGTGCGCCACTCCGCGCCGAGCTTGGCCTCGGTCTGGATCACCCCATACGACGGATTCCCGACTCTCCACGACTCGGGGTCGTCCATGGCCGAACCTTCCGGCGACCGCCACTCCGCGTAAAAAAGCCCCTCTTCGCGTTCCTGCCCTCGAGCGCGCACCGACGCCAACTGCATCCCGTTCGGGTGCTGGTCGACGTTCACCGCGCTCGAGGTGTAGATCTTCTGCGGATCCTTCGCCGCCATCTGCGTAGGAGACAGCGCCGCGAGGTCTGCGAGGTCCAGGTCGTACGCCTCGTCGTAGATCGTGAGGTCCACGACGTCGAGACCACGTCCAGCGTTCGGCGATCGGGTGGTGAACACGACCTGCGCGCCGGTGGTGAGGACGATCGTGCCGCGCCCCTGCGAGCAGGTGTGCGACTCGTGAAAGGCCATGAGGTCCGGCTGTGACCGGACCAGGTTCCACGTGCGCTTCCATAGCGACTTCGCGGTCTCCCACTGCTGCGCCGAGAAGATGATGTTCTCCCCGAGCACGAACATCCGGTAGATCACCAGCAGCGACAGGATCAGCGACTTGCCGTTCTGCCGAGGGACGATCAGGCAGCACTCCGGATGCGTCCAGGTCCCGTCCGGGTCCTTGGACATGATGTGCTCGATCGACCAGTTCTGCCACGGCATCGGGCGGACCTTCATCCGCCGCGCAAGCTTGACGACCTTCTCACCATGCGCCGAGTCGCCGACCGTGAACGACTGCGCCCACGGCGTCTGCCGGCCGGTGAGTTTCGGCCACTCCGCCGCGATGATCTCCGCGAAGATCTCGTCGACGTCCTCAGAGGTCGTCGAGGAGACCGCCGAGCTTCCCAGAGAAGGTGCCTCCATCACGCCTCCTCCGGATCTCCGCGAGCGTCTGCCTGAACACCGTCGTGAGCTGACGTGCTTCCTGCATCACCGAGTCGACCCGGATCTCGAGCACCTTGCCGCTGCGCCCCTCGGTCAGCTGCGCCCACAAGTCGGTGTCGCCGCGCAGGATCGCGTCGAGCTGGTCGAGGCGATCCTTCGTCCGGCCGGCCTCCTCGATCAGCGCCACCAGGTCCGCCGGGTCGTCGTCCTCGGCCAGCGCCGCGCGCAGTCGATCGCCGCCCGACCGTTCGTCGGAGGCCTGGTCCTCGTCGGCCACCGCCGCCACCTCCTGCACGTGAGTTTCGAGCCCGGCAAAAACTCCTGACTGGCACCGGCGCAGGGAGTCAGGAGGGCGGGGGTCCGGATATTTTCGGGGCGGCAGCGTCAGAGGTGCATAAGAGACAGGTCCAGGACGTGGGCCCGGGGCTCCGGTGGGCCGGTCAGCTCGACCATGACCACCGCGGGAGCGGTCGAAGTCGGAGGCCAGAACCCGGTGCGCGCTGGGCGGAGCTCGTCTTTCGATCCATCCCCACGCTGCCGATTGCAGGTCGAGTGCATCAGCCGATCAGCCTTGCGGCCGCCGCGGCTGCGGGCCTCCGAGTGGTCGCCCTCCAGGGTCTTGCCATCGAAGTTGCGAGCTGGATCCTTGAACATCGGACGCTCACACCACCAGCACGCGGTTCCTTCCACGTGACGACGACGCAGGCTCTCGACGTCCTGCTGATGCCTCCACCCGAGACCGCGCTCGGTCGTCGAGCCTGACATCAGGTGAGCCGGTCGAGGATCTGCGCCTTCGCGAGGTCCAGCATCCCGAGCATCGTCGTCGCGGCCAGGTCGTCGTCCGCCTCGACGAGGACGTACTCGGTGCCGCCGTCGGTCGAGAGGGTGATCGTCAAGGCTGCGAGATGCAGCCCGTCGGGTGCCGCGTCCATGAAGGCCTCCCGGTGGTTGTACCCGGCCGTGCGCCACGCGGGGGATGCGCGCCCTCGCTGATGCGGGGCCAGTTGGGAGATGCGCGCGGGCGACTACGGCCGGGAGATTGGGTCCACGCTCGATGCCGCGGCGTGGGCTCACGGGTTCCACACGCCGACCACAGGGCGGGAACGACGAAGCGCGGCGGTCCTGTGGACCCACCGCGCTCGCAAGGCGAAGCCTATCACGTCGTGTTGGACAAGCCGGTCACATCTTTCGTTTCGCGTGTCGCACGTGATCAAGCACCTCGCTCACCGCGTACATGCGGCAGCGGGGCGGCCCGTACACCGCCACCTTCCCTCGCTGGCCCCACTTGCGGATCTGCTCGGCCGTCGGCTGGTGCTGTCCTTCGGTGTACTCGTCGACCAGCTGCGCGCACATCTCGGCCGACACCTGCGCAGTCGCGAGGCCCTGGGCACGCTCGGCAGTGGAGTACTCATCCAGGCGCCGCGCCGGCGGCGGGGTGGTGATCCCGAGGATCGTGGCGGCCCACGTGCCAATCTCGTCCGCGCAATCCTGGCCCCATGGCTGCTGGGCGATCCGGTGGGCATGGACCCGGAGATGAAGTGCGAGCGACCGGTCGTCGTCGTGGTCGGGGAGATGCACGCCGGTGTTGTCGCGCAGGTTCTCCGCCCACAACTTCAGGCAGGTGTGGATCTCGAGAGAGGCGGACAGGGCGGTCAGGTTGAGGGGCGGCCGGGAGTCGGGCACCCGCGGGTTGCGGGCAGACCTGCCACCGGGCGGGCTGGTCTCCCGGCGAGCGATGCGCAGCAGCTCGGCGGACGAGTCGGCGATGATCTTGCAGTCGGTCGCCAGCGTGCGCACGGTGTGCCGGTCGAGGAACGTCTCGGTCACGAAGTCTCCTGGGATGCGGGGTCGGACGGGTCGAGCAGGAGCAGCGGCATCAGCCCGCCTCGCTCTCGGTCTTGCACTTGCGGCAGGGCTCCGGCAGACCATGGCGATCACAGTCCGAGCCCTCCACCAACAGCGGAGGCCCGGCATGGCCGTAGTAGGGAGATCCCCACCTGCCAGCCACCTCCACCTCCGGACAGGCCCCAGCAGAGGGCACACCTTCACCAGCAGTCGCAGGACGACCACCACCACGACCACGCCGCCGCCGCTTCCTAGAACCGGACGGCTTACCCGAACCCTGGCCCTCGCCCTGGCCCTTCCCCACACCCCTACCCACTCCCTGCCCTGACCCTGCCCGGCCCGGGTGCGCGCGCGTCGCGCGTACGGGGACACAATCTGCTTCGGGTTCTGGGTGGGTTACCCGATGGGTTTGCGATCGGGTCGGTGGCGGGTCGGCTGGTCGGTCGGTGTCGGGTACGCGCGGCCCTGGTGCGTCCTGCGGTCCCTTGTCGACGGTGCCGGGCGTCCCGGTCACAGCGGCCTCGTGTGGCGATCCCTGGGGTTCTGCGGCGCGGTGCGGCGACCGGGTGTGGTCTGCGGCGCGGTGCGGCGATCCGGCGGGGTCAGCGGTCACATGGGGGCGTCGTGCCGGGCCTGCTGCCGGCGGCGTCTGGTCGGGTCCAGCGGAGGACGGGCGAGTGGGGCCTGCGGGCGTGCCCGGCGTACGGCCGGCGCTATGGGCAGGGGGCGGGGCCAGGGTCATCCCGGCTTGGGCGGGGGTGCGTTGTCCCTTGCGGCGGTTGCAGTCCCCGCATGCGAGGACGACGTTCTCCGGGCCGGCGGCCTTGGTGGGGTCGACGTGGTCGAGGTGCGCCTTCTTGGCTCCGCGGTGGTCGTACTTCTTGAGTTCGCATCCGCAGTACCGGCATGCCGCGACCGTCGGATCGGACGGGTCGAGGCAGTCGCGCGCCCACACCTGGGCATGCAGCTTGGAGTCCTTGAGTTCGCGCCGTTTGCGGCGGGTGGTCTTCACCTGGTCGGCCCGGTCGTAGCCGAGGTCCCACCAGTCGTGGAAGATCCAGCCCTTCTCCGGCGGCTGTTCGCAGCGTGGGCAGTCGTGGCCGGGCTCGTGCCACAGGCCAACCCCGACGAGGATGCCGGCGAGCTCGATCGCCAGTCCAGCGTCCGGCAGGAGCCGGGCGATCTGGGAGCGAGTCACCATTCCGTCGGACAGGGTTGCTTGGCAGTCGGCGCCGGCCATGGTCCACAGGAATCCGGCGGCGGGGCCGCGGAGGTCACCGTCCAGAACGGAGTCGGCCAGGTCCCGGTGCTTCTGGGAGTTGGGGAGCTGGTCGTCGATCTGGAAGAACACGGGTGGCCTCTCGGGTCGGGGTACGCAGGACAGGACAGGGGTCGGTGGGTGGTGAGCGAGGGAGCGGGCGGCGGGTCATGCGGGCTCCCTCGGTGTGGCCTTGCCGTGGCGCTCGTCGTGGTCCAGGCGCAGGCAGACGTGGGGCCGGTCGGAGCGCATCACGCACGGATCTGGGTCCGGGTACGGGCGGACGGTCTGGCGCTCGTCATTCGTCATCGCGGGGCGCCTTGCGCGTGTTGACGCAATCCGTGAACCCGGCCACGAACACGGCTATGCCGAGAACGACCAGCGCCGCGTACCAGCCGAGGTTGGAGGCAGCGAAGAACGCGGCCACCAGGTACGTGCCCAGGACGGTCTTGACGAGGATGTCGCCGCGCCGCTTCTGAGCGGCGGTCGGAGCGCGTTGATCACTCATCGCCCGTCACCTCTTCCCAGCTCTGAGTGGGGATGGGGCGGCGGTACAACGGCGCGTTGGGACGGGCAGCCTTCAGCGTCTCGGCGAGCATCGCGTTCCGGGTCACGTACATAATCCCGGGCACTCCAGCCTCGGCGTCGAAACCGAACTCGTACTCGGTCTCACTCATCTTGGAACTCTTTCCATCCGTGAATGGGGCAGGCGGCTTCCACCCACCAGGGCAGGTCGATTTGTGGCGGGCAGGGGCAACCCCGGGCGCGGGCCTCTTTGGATCCGGGCGGCGGGATCATCGCTGTCCGAACTCGTAGCCGCAGCTGGTGCAGGTGCGGATGACGTCGAACGGTCGCTCGTCCCAGCGGTCGTAGATGTCGGGGTCGACCCACTCGCGGACCACGCCGCCGCCGAACCTGAGCGCCTGGTGCACGGTGCCGTCGGACGGCTGGACGATCCGCGGCGCGGCGGGGTTCGGTACGCGCATCGGGTGCACGTCGCAGGCGTGGCAGTGGGGGCACATGGCGCCGGCGGTGAACGGGCCCCCGTCACGCTGACGATCCGGCGCGGTCACGACTGGCCCCAGGTGCTCGGGACAATCTGGGCCAGTCCCCGGATCGGGCCGGACTCTGGCCGGTGCCACTCGCAGAACAACGGGTTGCCTCCGGCGTCGCAGTGGGGGCACACCACATCGCCGCCCGGCATCGTCATCGGGGCAAGTGGCTCCATGCCGGTCACCGCGTGGCCCCTTGCATCGTTGCGGGCGTGTGGCCGCTCCACGTCCCCTCGCCCTCGTACTCGGCGTCGACCGGGTAGGTGCCGGGGCCGTGCTCGCGGTAGATGTCGTCAACCCAGTCGACCGAGTCGGTGTCACGGAGGCCGCAGTGAGCCGAGCGGGTCATCCATTCGCACTCGATGTACCGGTGTTCCTCGCCGTGGTAGGTCACCTCGTCGTGTAGGCAAGCATCCGCCCGTGCGGAGAGCTTCGCCTTCTCCCATTCGGAGCACTTCTCGCACGGGTACCAGACCACACACGCCGGATCTTCTTCCAGGTGTTCGGTGACCCACTCGATGTCGTCGGGGCACTCGGGGTCGGGGACGGTGATGGTTACGCGGTGGGTGCTCACTTGCACTCGACCCCCTCGGGGAGGATCCACCCGGATCGGACGAGACGTTCCAGCACGCCGCGCATCTGCTCACTGACCAACTCGTCGCCGTAGACGGCGTCAGCCAGCGCGTCAACCCGCTCCTCGACCGGGTCCACGTCCTGCTCAGCCTCGACGCGGATCGCCTCGCAGGCAGCGTCCACGGCGTCGCCCACTTCGACCAGCTCCGAGCTGTCGATCCAGCGTTGCAGGATGGGCCGGGACCGGATCGCCTTCTCCACGTCGACGCGTGTCACAGCGGGGGCTGCACGGTTGATGGCGGTGACGCGCCAGTTTTCGCACTCCTGCTCCGCCAGAGTGGCGCGGGCGACCGCCTCGTCACGCTCACGACGCATCCGGTTTCGGACCTCAATCGACTTCGAGACGTGCTCCTTCTGCCCCTCGATCAGGGACCGCAACTCGTCACACCTTCGCTCGGCAGCGTCGCGGGCCGCGTAGGCCGCAGTCATCTCCGCTCCGGCGGCCTCGGCGTCGAGACGTGCCTCCATCCCTGACTTCGGGTGGTGGGCGTTCAGGTGGTCGACCAATGCGACGGCCAAGTCCTCGAATCCGGCCTCCACTCCGGCGCTCGGGCCGTCGAGGAAGGTCTGGTGCAGCCACCTCATCTCCGGTAGGTCGTCGCGAGTCCACGGGCCGCCGGTCGGGGCCGGGACGAGGGGCACAAGGTTGCGGACCTTGTCGTCTGCCATCCAGAACGAGCCGTAGGCGACGTCGATCAGCCACGTGTTGCCGTCGCGGGCGTCGGGGGAGCGGCGGCGCCCGGAATCGAACCGAATCCACTCGGTGTCGGCGAAGTTGCGGCACTCCCCGGTGTAAACGGTGGTGCGGTCGCAGTCAACGGGGTCGATGGGGGCATCGCCGACATAGCCGGTGACGGTGATCCCGTGAACGGGCCCGCCCTCCAGGATCGGGGTCCGCTCCGGGGCGAGGGCAGCGGCGAGCTTCGTGCGCTGCTCTGCGGTGAGTCGGGCCCAGATCGACGCGATCCCCTCGGGGTGGACGACGGTGATGCCGAGCTGGCCGACCTCGATGGTTGCCGCGTTTTCGGCGGTGATCTTCGTGCTCATGGTCGGAGGACCCTTCCGGTCTGGTAGTTCCACGTGCGATTGAGGTGGTCGCGCTCCCGGTCCACGGCCTGTTGTTTGCGGCGGAGGGCGCGGGAGGCGCGGAGCAACCGGACGGCGCCCACGACCAGGAGCGCTGCTGCGGTGAGGAGTGAGCCGATTACCACTGGGCACCTCCGCGGGCGAGGCGTCGCATGGTGGCCCAGCCGGACCACGTGGGCAGGTGCGGGATGCGGGCGAGCCAGAGCATCAGGCGGGCTCCTTTCGTGCCGGGGTGGTGGCCGCGGTGTTGGCGGCTTCGAGGCGGCGGCGGATCTCGTCGCGGACCGCCGGCAGGAGCGGGGAATCGGGGCCGAGCGCGGTGATCGCGTCAGCGAGGTCGTCGTTGTTCATCGCGGCCGCTACCTCGCGGCACGCTTCGGCGGCGCTCACCTTGAGATCCCGGCGCTCTGGCCGAGGCGGGACAGTTCCCGGAAGGCTTCGACGGTGACCTGGGCGTCGCCGAGCGCGGTGTGTGCGTCTGGGTGGGGAATGTGGAGGAGTTCGCAGACGCGGGCGAGGCCGGGCAGGTCGGTGCCGATCCCGAGGGCCCCGGCCGCGTACGGCGCCAGGTCGAGCAGTCGGTGATGGATCTGCGGGAATCTGACCCCGTACTGCTCGAAGAGTGGCCGCAGGAACGCGACGTCGAACGCGGGGTTCGACCCGGCGAAGATCGCGCCGTCGAGCAGCTCGGCGAGGTCGTACAGGCACCCCTCGGTGTCGGCTTCGCTGAGCTCGGCCTGCCAGAGGCGACGCTCGAAGTACTTGTTGAGGGACAGGGCATCGAAACTGGCCTCTCCTAACCAATCGGCGGGCAGGGCCGGGGCGAAGGTCATGCCGTCGCCGTCCGAGGTGTTGAGGGGCACGGCGGCGACCTCGAGGACGGAGTGCTGTTCAGGGTTCAGTCCGGAGGTCTCGACGTCCACGACGATCACGGGGACAGGAGTGGTGGTCACGGGGTGTCTCCTTCGGTGTCGGCCTGGTCGGCCTCGGTGGTCCAGTTGGTGATGTCGATGACGCCGGCCATCCGGTCGAGTGGGGGCAGGTCGTCGGCTAGGCAGATGGCCCATGCGGCGCGGTCGGTGTCGATCTCTTCGGCCGCGTCGGCGCCGGTGATGGCGCCGATGAAGTGCTCGCCGACGATCACGAGGCCGTGTGAGAGGCCGATCATCGACAGGCGGACGCGGGACTCGTCCCAGCATTTGAGGGCGGCCTTGAACCGGGTCAGGAACTCCAGCGGCCACGCGGGGCGGGAGGAGTCGACGGGATCTCGGTGGGTGTAGCGGGCGAGTGCGCGCGGCAGGTCGGGGAAGTCGTCGGCGGCCGGGAGTAGGTTCACGGCGAGGCGTTCGCCGTCGACCATGCCGGAGATGTCGCGGATCTCGAGTTGTTCGGGGGAGGCGACGAGGCGGAGGGTGTAGTCGAGTTCGTCCTTGCGTTCGGGGAACACCGCGAGGATTTTGCGGACCTCCTCGGGGTGCAGGTCTAGGTGGTGTTCCTCGGTGGGCGGGACGAGTGTCTCGACGAGCGCGAGGGCGACGGTGAACCGGTCCGACGCCGCTACGTACACGCGGTCGGGGCGGGCGTAGATGCGGACCCGGATCAGAGCGGGGATCGAGTCCTCCTTGTCCTTGGCCGCGTGGGGCAGGACCGCGCACAGTGCGCGCCGGAACGGCACCCACGGCACCGTCAGGTCGCACACGGTGGTGATCGGGACCGCGGCGGTCATGACGCCTTCTTGGCGGGGGAGTAGACCGCGGTGATCTCGTCGCGGACGGCGCGCGCGGCGAGGCGGAGGACGTCTCCGACGGTCTTGTTCTGGGACATCGCCTGCTGCTCCATGCGGACGGCGAGCGCCTCGAACGCCTTACGGTCCCGGTTGCGGGCGTCGTCGCCGGCGTGGGCGGTGGCGTGGCCGACGGTGTCGAGCTTGCGGCGCAGCTCGCGGACGTCGCGCTGGGACTGGTTGAGGGCATCCTTCTCGGCGGCGAGGGTCTCGCGGGTGTTCTCGAGGTCGCGGGTCGTCTGCGCGACTTCGGTCTCGAGTTCGACGACGCGGGCGGTGGTGTGGTCGTGCTTCTCGCGCTCGGCGGCGAGGGCGGTGGTCGACTTGGCGAGGAGGTCCTGGGTCTGGCCCAGGTCGGACTCGAGGTGGCTGATCCGCTGCTCGGCGTCGCGGGCCTTGCGGCGCTCACGCGGCGAGGGGGCGGTGTCGGTCTGGTGCGGGGTGAGGATCTCGGCGAGCTGGTCGCGCACCGCGGGGTCCTTGACGAGGTAGGTGCTCATGGTCTGGTCCTGTGGTCGAGTTCGGCGAGGAGGTCGGTCTGCCCGGGGATGGGCGGGTGGTCGAGGGCGGCTTCGCGGCCGGCGATCCAGCGGAAGATCTGGGCCTGCCGGTCGGGCGGGAGTGAGGCCCACCAGGCGTCGGCGAGACGGGCCTGCGGATCAGTCATCCTCTGCGGACTGGTCGGCGTCGGCCATGAAGGCCTCGTACTCGTCGATGTGGGCTTCCTCGACGGTGGAGAGCGGGTAGTCGTAGTCGTCGACGAGGCCCTGGAGGTAGGCCACGGTTCCCTCGTCCCACGACTCGGGGATCGCGAGCGCGTCGTGGTCGCGGTCGTGGCCGATGTGGATCCACCAGGCGGCGAAGATCAGCTTGTCGAGGGACCAGCCGGTGGTGTCGAGGTCCGGGGCGCCGTCGTCGAACTTCTTGCCAGGCCCGGCGATGATGGGCGCGAGGCGCGTTTGATTGACGGCCATCGTGTAGCCGTCACCTCGTACGGTGACGAGGTCGCGGAGCTGCCGCTCGCGCACACCCGGCTCGGCGTGCATGCCTTCGCGCCACTTCTCGTGCAGCCACCGGATGCGGGTGGCCTGCGCGGTCTCCCGGTCGCGGCGCTCCTGGCGGGCCTTCTCGTTCCGCTCTTGCCAGACCGCATCCTGCGCGGCCCGGGCGGCGGCCTGCCGTGCTTCCTCGGCGTCGTCGCTGTCGCCGTCGTCGCTGTCGCCGTCGTCGCCGTCGGCGGGTTCGTCTGCTGCCACGAACGTGTCGCCCTCGGTGGGGTCCTCCTCGGCGCGGGGCCGGATCGCGACCCACTGCACGCGCATCTGGCCCCAGCCGGTCCATTCGGAGACGTACACCGACACTTGGGGGTCGGTCACGTCGTCGGGGCGTTGGGCGAGGAACACGCGGACCTCGTCCGGGCCGGCGGGGGCGGGGCCGTCGGTGATGGTGGCGCCGGCCGCCTCGAGCTCGGCGATCGCTGCGGCGCGCTTGCGGTTGAACTCGGACTCCTGCAGGGCCCGCTCGAGGGTGTACCGGAAGTTCGGGGTCCCGATGGACCGCTCGACGCGCTCGGCGATCTCGTGGTCGGTGTCGCCGTCGATCTTGGACAGGTGCAGCGCGTCGGTGATGGTGATCTGCCCGTCGTCGACGGCCTGGCGGGCCTTCTCGGTCAGGGCGGAAGCGATCTGGGCGCGGTCCTTGACGTGCTTGGTGGTGCGGCCGATGGCCTTGGCGATCTTCGCGGGCTTGACGTCCAGTGCCAGGAGGGCTTGGACGGCGTCGCCTTCCTCGGTGACGGTGAGGTCGGTGCGTGCCATGTTCTCGGCGAGCATCGCCTCGAGCACCGCGGCTTCGGTGTCGAGGTCGTAGCGGATCACGCACGGCACCTTGAACCAGCGGAGGGACTTCACTGCGGCAAGGCGGCGGTGACCCATCACGAGCCTGTAGTCGGTGTGCTCGGCCCCTTCCGGCATAGGCAGCGGTGCGACGACGAGGGGCTGGTGCAGTCCGCCGGACTTGATGGACTCGGCGAGCTTGTCGACATCGGTCACCGTTCGGCGCACGTTGCGCGGATGCGGGTGGACGAGGTCGATGTCGACGAGCGCGAACTCGGACGTGGTCGGGGTGGTGGTCGTGGTCATCGGGTCGCTCCAACTCGGGGGTGCATGGGTCGGTAGTGCTGGATCTCGACGGCTTCGATCGAGCCGAGTGCGACGACGGCGAGGTCTGTGCAGAAGGTGCGACAAACGGCATTGCCGTCGATCAGGTCGGCGATCTCCATGAGCCGCCGCTCGGCCTCGGCCTCGTCGAGCTCGGCGGCTAGAAGGACGGTGTGTCCGGCGGCGGTCTTGGCGATCAATCGCCAACCGGGTCCGTGGTCACGAACGTTGGTCATCGTGTGGTCTCCGTCAGGTGTGGTCGGCGGGCCGGGCAGGTCGCGAAGTGCGGCACCCACAAGCGGCTGGCGCGGTCGGCGGGGTAACGGCGGGCCCGGTCGCGGGCCTCGTCCAGGTCGTGGCCGGACAGTTGCACCACGGTCGAGGTGCGGCGCCCGGTCGGTTCGGTGATGAAACGGCGGTGATAGATGCCCAGCTCTGGATCCGGAGACACGTCGAGCGGCACGGCCTTCCCCGAGGGGATGAGCGTGGCCCACGCGATCTCGTGGCCGCATTCGCGGCACCAGGCTGGGCGCCCCATCAGGCGCCCTTGGCCAGTTCGGGGTGCGCGGGCCACCATGCCTGCACCGGGAACTCGATCGTCGAGGTGTCGCACAGGCCTCCGTGGCCGGCCCAGTACACGCCACCCGCGAGTGGCGACGACGCGCGCTGCGCGAGGGTGCCGATCTGGCCCCGGGCGTCAGCGATCACAGTGTGCGGCGGGCAATCACGCAGCTCCACGAGCGTGGCGACGGTGCGGACCTCTCCCTCGGTCACGACGCCACCTCCCGCTTGCGATGTCGCGTGCTCACGTACCGGTCGGGGTAGTCGGCGTAGCCCTCGCGGGGCAGGTAGGTGAATCCCCCACCGGGCCCGTTCGGGTCGTATGGATCGGCGACACGAGCTCCGGATACGTTGACCCAAGCGGCGGGGTCCTTTTGAGCGCTCACAGGAGGTCCTCGATCGGGAGCTGGGACAGGTTGACCGCGTCACGCCGCGCGTCGAGCTCCTCGTACAGCTCGTGCAGGGTCTCGTCGACCTCCTGGTAAGAGGTGACCGGCTGCCAGTCGCGGCCGTCGATGTGCAGCTCGACGGTCTCGCCCCGGTCCAGCGCGCCGCGGGCGATGCTTTCGAGGTAGGCGAGATCGCCGTTGCCGATGGTGAAGCCGCTGCCGGACCGTCGTAGGTAGATCATCGGATTCCCTCCTGGTGCTCGGCGAGCAGGGCGAGGGACTGCTCGGTCTCGACACGGAGCTGGTTGACGTCGATTACCGCGAGGACCTCGCGCGCCTCGGGCACGGTGCGGGCGTACGACGGCGCGGCGGTGATCGGGGTGGGGGCCGCGACGGCCGGCATCCCCTCGGCGCGGGGGCCACGTGCGGCTCTCCGCTCCGTTCCGGCCGTCGCGGGGTTCTGGAGCGCGTCGGCGGCGGCGGCCCACAGGGCGGCGCGCATCCGGGCCTCGCGCGGGGTGGTGCCGGCGGGGGCGACGATGCGGTCTGATCCTGCCGACCGGACGTCGCCGGCGGCGTCGATGTACACGGCGACCATCACAGGCCTCCGGTCTTCGCGACGACGACCATCAGCAGGATGAACGCGACGACGATGCCGAGGGTGACGTGGAGGCAGAACTCGTCCTCGCGCAGCAGCGGGCCGTCCGGGACCTCGAGTGTGGCGGGCGGCGCTGGGCGCGGGGCGGGGATTTCGCCGCGCCCGGCCTCGGTCGCGTACGGGAGCGGGGCCGGCAACGGCCGGTCGGGGCGGGTGTCGGTGCTCATCGGATCCTCCGGGGAAGGTGGCGGGACGGCTTGACGCCGGTCGCGCGTTCGATCTCGCTGTGGTTGTGGCCCGCCGCGACCAGGGCCGGGATGTAGTCGGCGATGGAGTCGGGGCCGTAGATGTCGTCGGGGACGGGCAGTCCGGCGACGATCAGTTCGCGGATCCGGCCGAGGACCACCCAGTCCGGCACGTCGGCGGTGAGGTCCCAGTGGATCGAGTGGGACGGAGCGAGGCTGGTGGCCGTGGTGGCGGTGGTCATGACGTCCTCCCGGCGAAGATGCAGATGTCGTCCAGCGCGACGGGCGCCAGGATCGTGCGGTGGTTGTGGTCTTGGATCCACACCATCGCCGCCCGTTCACGGGTGGGCAGGTGGGTGAATCGGTCGATGCCGCGCACCACGTGGTAGCGGCCGTAGGCGCGCGCGTAGGCGTGGTCACCGGTGGTGATCTCGGCGGCGGGACGCATGTCGGGGGTCATCACTGCTCACCGCCCTCGGGGTTGAGCGCGGTGGCGGCCACGACCCAGTGCCACGACCCGGCGCGGACGCAGGCCACGCGGTGCTGGTCGTCGCCGTCGCCGTCGTAGAACCGGAGCTCGGTGCCCTCGGGTCGGGCGTAGGTGGTGTGCCGCTCGGCCAGGACCCGGATGTCGGAGCCGTTGGAGCAGCGCACGATCCACGCGGTCTTGCCGCGCTCGGTGTGGGCGGGCATCGCCGCCGGAGACGGCAGGTCCTCACCGAACGAGGGAACCTGGCAGTCGCGGTGCTCTGCGGTGAAGTCCTCAAGCATCCGGTGCTCGGCGTCCAGGGCGTCGGTATCGACATCGTCGTCCGCGGCAGGCGCCCCGGCTGCGCCGCATCCGGCGCCGCACTGCGAGCAGTCGGCGTGCCAGTTGCCGTTCGACTTGGTGACGACGACGACCCTGCCGGTTTTGGTCATCTGGGACGGCACGGGCAGGACCATCGGGCCGCCGGCGAACTTCTCGGTCTCCATGACCGCCGCGAGGTTGTCGGGGGTGCTCATGACGCCACCCCGGTCCGATCGCGTTCGTAGCGGGCTACCTCAGCCTGTGACACGCGCTTCGTTTGCGACCCGAGCTGTAGCGCCCGCAGGCGCCCCATCTCGATCTCGCGGTACACGACCGTCCGGGCACACGCCCACCGGTCGGCGATCTGCGCGACCGTGAGGTACTGAGCCCCCGTTGGTCGACTGTTATCGTTGGACACGGCAGAGTCCTTTCTTCTGTTCATGGCCCCGACCGGATGCCCCCGGTGCGGGGCCGTTTTCATGCAGCGCGAGGACCGCGGTGCGCGACGGTTCGCTTCGTAGTGCGCGACGAATTGGGCACGAAAAGAGTGCCCGGGAGGACGCTTAGCGCCTCCTCGATCAGCTCGCCGATCTGCTTCGTGCAAGTCGACCGCTCGCCCGTGACGAGCATGTGGATGAACTGCCGACTGCATCCGCAGTAGCGGGCGAGCCGCGCCTGTGAGAAGTCGGCGTTCTCCATGTACCTGACGAGCAGGTCGGCATCTCGAACCTTCATCCAAACCCCTCGTGATCGGCTTCGACGCCTTGTGGCGACAGTCATAGGTTCCTCCCGGTGCGCTTCGTTGTCAAGCGGTACGCAGCAAAAGGTATCGCACTGCTTGACAATACGTCAAGCAGTTACAGCCTTGTTGTTCGGCACGTCGCAGGTCATTATCGTTAGACACATGCGGTTAACTGGTTGACACGAAAACGCGCGGAATTGCAGCGCACCAGTTGACACCCCTCGCGGGCGGCGATTGCCAGGCACACCACGAAAGCGAGACGGTCTAGCCGTGCATGAGTACAAGCGCTTCGTACAGGAGCAGATGGACGCAAGAGGATGGCGCCAAGCCGACCTCGTCCGCGCCTCCGGCCTCAGCAGGGCACTGGTTTCCCGGATTCTCCGAGACGACCGGCCCCGCCTCGGCCAGATGCCGGACGAATCGACAATGGCCGGCCTCGCCAAGGCGTTCCACGTCTCCACCGAAACCGTGCGAACCGCAGCAGCTCGTGCACTCCGGGGCTACGCCGACGACGGCGAAGCCCTCACCACCGACCTGAGCGCCGTCAGCATCGACGCGCTGCTCATGGAGATCCGCAGGAGAGTGCAGGGCAATGAAGACCAGGACACGCAGGACTCGCAGGGCGATCCGCAGGCTGATGGAGAAGCTGGGACTAGCGGAGCCCCCATGAAGGGCGCCGAAGTCGCCTATCTCGATGACCGTCGCGCCCCGGACGTCGACGACATGCTCGACCGAGTCGCCGCGGAAGCCCGCCGGCAGGAAGAGGCGGAGCAGGAGTCTGAGGAGCCGCTGCCGTTCGACCCGACCGCAGTGCACGCAGCACGCGACATCGACGGACCGTCCCAGGGCGAACTCCGCCGCCGGCCCGGGAAGAACGCCGGCGAAGAGAACCAAGAGCCAGGCGACGACTGGGAAGGTGCGTGATGACGACATACGGGTTTCGACTTTTTCGGTTCACCGTTCATCAAGGACAGAAGCGCAAAGAGCAGGACCTCGTGGTGCACGAGGACGGTAAGGCGCCCTGGAGGTATGTCGACCACTTGCACTCGGCGGCTGCGGCGCGTGAGGGCACCTCCAATTCGGGGCACCCGCCCAAGCCAGACGGCAGTCCTTACAAGTCCTACGGCGAAAGTCCAGTATTCGAGCTTCGCAAGGTCATCCGCGGTGGCGGTCACCTGGCTGGCGCGTTTAGATTCGGGCGGGACGGAGGGCACGAATGGGCCTACCCGATTAAAGCGGACGATGACCGCGATCCAGTCGACATCGAGGGGATGGCGCCAGCGCGGAGATACAGATTCGCGATGCTGTTTCCCGATTCGGGCAACGAGGGCGTGCTTATGCTCGAGTCCGTCGGCGGGGCTTGCCCCTACCAGTCGTTCATGCGGTGGGTTCGATACTGGTCGCAACAGGCGACGGTCGGGACCGATGATGCGTGGTACCGCATGAAGGTGACTCCGATAGCCGACAAGGACCAGGTCGACGAGTTTCTCAAGGGCGCGAGGGTCGACGAGTTGGTTCTGTCCAGCGAAAAGGCAAGTAGGTCCCGTCGAATTTCGGAGAAGGGCTTCAAGCTCACGACGAAACTCGACGCGAGTTCGAAGCGAGCCGCGCTCAGCAAGCTGACCACGGCGATCACCGCCGGTAAGCCGGAAGATGAGCTCGCCGATGACTTCGCCAAGCTTGTCGGGGGAGGGGTCGACGCGCTCGACTTCGAGGACGCGTGGCTGCATGTGGACTCGCCGACCTTCGGCTCGCAGACGATCAGTCCCAGCCGGCTCCCCGAAGTCTTCACCTACCGGATCGGCACCGAACGACCGGACGAGGATGTACTGCATCAGGAGGTGAAATCACGCCTACGTAAGCTCGACAAGGTGCCAGCGGTGACTACTATCAAGCACACAGGCTGGCCGACTGGAGTTGACGATGTTTGATCGGTTCGATCTACGTTCCATTTTCCGGGCTCAGTGGCGGTCTTTGTCCTACTTCGGCGATCGCGGGGCGGACGGCACGAGGGCGGTTCACCCAGACATAGTGGCTCGAGTAGTCCTACTCGCGGTGCCGATCGCAGTCTGCGGGGCAATGTGGATCTTCGACGGCGTACTCCGAAACGCGACCGTGTTCCTCACCGCATCAACGCTTTTCTCGGCAGTTCTGCTGGGCGTCTTCGCCCAGCTAGCCTCGCTCCGTTCACGCTTCACCGCGGACGAGCCAACACCGCAAGACCAAGACCAGCGAGACGTCTTGGATGAGAGCGTAAACCACGTCATGGCGGCAGAGATTGGGGCCATCGCCGCGTCGATCTTGTTGGCGGTAGGGCTAGGGACTTCGGGCTCGTCCACGATCTGCGGCCCACTGGCGTGGGTAGTCAGTGGCACGTTGGCTTACGTCGCCGTGGTTATCCTGATGCTTCTGCCGAACCTGCTCTACGCCTACACCAGGACGAACAACGTCGACAGCGCCCTGAGTGGGTTCGGGCGGTAATCACACGACTGTAATCCCAGCTCAGGTGGGGTGCATGTCGTACCTGCGTGGTCCTATTCGGTTCATGCGTGAACACCGATACCATCCGTGGCGAGTCCTCCGAGACCTGCCACACATCACCCTCCGGTGGTCCGCGGCCGTCGCCAGGGGAAGGGTCGATGGCCACACGATCATCCTGCATCCGCTACTCACTCAGGCCGAACGACGCTCCACGCTGGCTCACGAACTGGTGCACCTCGAGCGCGGCCCGGCACCACCACACCTGACCGCCCGCGAGGAACTGCTCGTCGAGGAGATCGCAGCCCGCCGTCTCGTCGACCTGGACGACCTCGCCGACGCGATCGTCTGGCACGACGGCCACGCCCACGACGACATGGCCGACGACCTGTGGGTCGACCGGGCCATCCTCGTGGCCCGCATCCGTGCCCTACGTCCCGACGAACGTGCCTACATTGAACAGGTCGTCGCCCGACGGGAGGGGAGCGCATGACCGACGAAGAGCACGACATCATGCGGTTCGAGTCCCGCTGGTGGCGGCTGGCCGGGTCCAAGGACGCCGCGATCCGCGACGAACTCGGCCTCGCCCCGACCCGGTACTACCAGCGACTCCACCAGCTCATCGGCCGCGAGGAGGCCCTCGCCGCCTACCCGACACTCGTGAACCGCTTGCGACGCCGCGCGAAGCGCCGTCCCGCACGCCCCACCGTGGGCACCCTCAACCTCGACTAGGAGACCACCATGGGCATCGTCCGCACCCGCACCATCCTCACCCGCTCCACTGGGGCCCAGACCCACCACGCCGTGCTTGAAGCGCTCGCCGAGGCCGGCCTCGAGATCCTCGATCAGGCCAACCCTATCCGAGCCAAGTCTGCACGTTCCCTGCTGAAGAACCGATGGGCCGCAAACCTCACGGTCGAGGTCATCGAGGACCGGATGGTGTGGACCGTCGACGCTCTCGGCGACAAGCACGACCAGATCATCGACGAGCTCGTGGCTCAGCTGCCGCCCGGCATGGTCGACGACCAGGGTGTCGCCGACGCTCTGGCGCGGCTACCGAAGTCGTCGAAGAGGTTCGGCAACGCCGAGGTGAAGAAGCTCGCGACCATCCTCACTCCGACCGAGCACGTCGTGGCTCTCGCGATCGGCACCTACGAGAAGACAATGGGCGCCCTCGTCTTGACCACCGAACGACTCGTGTTCTTCGACCAGGCGTACAAAGCCCAACGGATCGAGGAGTTCAGTCTCGACGCGATCCAGTCGCTCGGCGTGTCGAAGCGAGCAACGGGCGAGACGATCAGCATCGCCATCTCGGGCCGGAACGCGGAGATCACGAACATCTTCCACGGCGAAGCCGAGGCCCTCGTGGCAGCGTTCCGCGAGGTCCGGAACATGCGGAACGCGCCCCCCGCCCAGCCCGTTGCCGCCGCGGCACCGGCGGTCGCGGACCAGATCCGCCAACTCGCCGAGCTGCACCAGGCCGGAGTTCTCACCGACGACGAGTATTCGTCGAAGAAGGCCGAACTGCTGGACCGGATGTAATGGCCGTCCAACGCCGCGAGCGCGCAGGCAAGATCCGCTGGGTCGGCCGCTACCGCGACGCCACCGGCCGCGAGCACTCCAAAACCTTCGACCGGGAGAAGGCCGCCAAGAAGTGGGTAGGGGACCGCGAGAAGGAAGTCCGCGACGGCACGTGGGTGCCGCCGGACGTCGCGACAATGACCCTCGCCGCCTGGTGCGAGACCTGGTACTCCGGCCGGACCGGAATCGCGCCGGCCACTCTCGAGCAGTACCGCACGATCATCGACACCGACATCACCCCGGCGCTCGGGCAGATCCCCGTACGGGCGCTCACGACGTCGCGGTGCCGCACCTGGGTGCGGGACCTGACCGAGACCCGATCGTGGCGCCAGCCCATCGTCGAGGAGATCGAAGGGAAGAAGGTCGCCCGCCCGGACGTGCTCGCCGCATCGACCGCGTCCACCCGCGCGCACGTGCTGGCCTCGATACTCAAGGAGGCAGTCCAGGAGGGGGTACTGGTGCGGTCGCCGATGGCCGGGGTCAAGCCACCGAAGCGAGCCGTCGAGACCACCGCCGTCGACCCCGACGTCCTGCCGACCGGCGCCGAACTGTGGGCGCTGCACGCCGCGGCCCCCGATCTGATTAGAGAAGCGATCATCGTCGCCGCCGGCACCGGCCTACGCCAGGGCGAGCTGCTCGGTCTGCGGCGACGCAGCGTGGACTTCCTCCGCAAGGAGATCGTCGTCCTCGAGCAGGCCGTCACGCTGACCCGCGGCGGCGCCGAGTTCCGGCCGCCCAAGACTCGGCAGGCCTTGCGGCGGCTGCCGGTGGGGGACGTGGTCATCGATGCGATCGCACGTCACCTCGAGAGGTACCCGTGCGAGCCGGACGAGGCGATCTTCCGGAACCGGATGGGCCGCCTACACCGGCGGTCGGCGTTCGGGGACCTGTGGCGTCTCGCCCGCCGTGAGGCCGGGGCGCGCGACACCCTGCGCTGGCACGAGCTGCGCCACTTTTACGCCTCGACCCTGATCGCAGGCGGGGCGTCGGTGCGGGAAGTGATGGAGCGAATGGGGCACACCTCGGCGGAGGAGACGATCGCCAGGTACTCCAGGTTATGGCCAGATCGCGAAGAGACGACGAGGGCGATCGTCGACGCCGCGCTGTCGCGCGGGACCGATGCGGGACCAGCGGCGCTGAAAAGCGTCTGACCTGCGGCCGGGTTCTGTCTCCGGCTTACAGGCCGGCTCGTTCGCCCCATCCCTGATCGACGATTGACCTGCAAGAACTGGCAGATCCCGGCGTTCCCATCGGTCCTCGGATTCACGTGATTCACCCGGCTGCGGGAGCTGGTGCG
>NZ_JABFAN010000019.1:0-2980 GCF_017168155.1 Dietzia sp. KRD202
GTTGCGGGGCGGGCGAGGGGCGTCAGCGGTCGCCGGTGATGACGCGGGCCAGCAGATCCGCCAGCCGCTCGTCGATGCCCTCGCGATCGGCCACGGGGATGTCCAGGGCGTCGAGCAGCGCGCCCCGGAGAACGGGCCAGGCGTACACGGCGGTGAAGACCAGCAGCAGCTCGACGTCGCCGGCGGGCGGGGGAGAGGTCATCCGCCGCAACGCGGCCGCCGGACGCTGCGACGGGTCGAGCATCGGCGGGAACGCCGCCTCGCGGTCCAGGGCCAGCCACGCGAGCAGCCGGCTGATCTCCGGGTGCGACGAGGCCCCGAGCAGCATCCCGCGCGCGGCCTCACCGGCGTCGTCGAGGTCCTCCAGGCGGGCGGCACCGTAACGCACCGCATCCTGCATCACCTCGGTGAGCAGCGCGTCCTTGCGCCCGATGTGCCGGTGGATCAGGCCGAGATTGACCTGCGCCGCGTCGGCGATATCGCGCAGCGGGACGTTCGGACCGCGATCGGACAGTAATCTGCGGGCCTCCCGCATGACCGCCGAGCGGACCTCGTCGCGGCCGGTCGGGCGTGTGGGGGACGGGCTGCCCGCGTTGTCGTCGTCGCCACGGTTGTCGTCGCCACTGCTGCCGTCCCCGTTCGGGGCGCCTGGCGCGCCTCCGACGGCATTCTTCCCGGTTTCCATTCCCGAACTGTACACAATTGACTACAGTCGCTGCTGTGCGCGCGACACGTGCGCCCCGACCCTCTGCGAAAGGCCCGCGATGAGCACTCCCGACCGCCGCGACGACATCGACGCCATCAAGTCACTCAAGTACCGCTACCTCCGCTGCGTCGACCTGCGGCTGTGGGACGAGCTCGCCCAGACGCTCGCGCCCGACGTCACCGCGTCCTACGGTAAGCGCCTGTCCTACACCGGCCGCGACGAGGTGGTCACCGGACTGCAGGGGCAGATGACGAACGACGTCATCACCGAGCACCAGGCCCACCACCCGGAGATCGAGGTCGACGGCGACACCGCCACCGGCCGCTGGTACCTGCAGGACCGGGTGATCGTGCCCGCCTTCGACACGATGATCTTCGGCAGCGCGTTCTACTCCGACACCTACGCCCGCATCGACGGGCGCTGGATGATCACGAAGACCGGCTACAAGCGCACCTACGAGGCGATGATCAACCTCAAGGACGTGCCCAGCTTCCAGCTCAACGACAACCACCTCGCGCCCGCCGACGAGAAGTGACGGCGCGGGCGGATGGCGGCGGGTGCGACGGTGATCCGTGGAGCTGATCGTCCTCGCGGCACTGTGCGTCGCGGTCGCCTCGATCATCGGCGGGGCCACCGGGTTCGGGACCGCGCTGATCGCCACCCCGCTGATGCTCATGGCGGGCATCGGGCTGGCGGAGACCGTGGCCGTCAACCTGGTGGTCGCGCTGATCACCCGGGTCGGCGTCACCGTGCAGCTGCGCCGTCACATCACGTGGCGACGCGTGGCGGTGCTGGGTGCCGCGAGCGTTCCGGGGGCCTGGCTGGGCGTGCAGACGCTCGCGCTGCTGCCCGAACAGCACCTCCAGCCGGCGGCGGGCGCGGTCACCGTCCTGTGTGGCCTCGCGATGGCGTTGCCCACTACGCACCACACGCGCCCGCCCTCGACGCTGGCGTCGGCCACGGCCGGGGCGATCGGCGGGTACCTGTCCACCACGACCTCCCTCAACGGGCCGCCGGTCGTGCTCCTGCTCGGCCGCGCCAAACTCCCGCCGCTGGGGTTCATCGGGGACCTCGCCGGATACTTCGTCATCACCAGCACGGTCTCGCTGGCACTGCTCTGGACGGGCACCGGCATCGACCTGCCCGGACTGGCCCCACTGCTCACGGTGTGCACGGTCGCCGGGGTCGCGGCCAACCAGGCGGGCATCGCCATCGCCACACGTCTGCCCACCCACGTGTTCCGCTCGGCCGTGATCGCCCTCGTGGTGATCGCCGGCCTGCTCACCATCGTCACGGCGTGATCGCCGCCCACCCGCATTCGGATCAACCACGGAGGACCCCATGACCGAGAACACCCAGAACACGCCCGCCGCGGGCGGTGACCAGCCGGGCGCGGCCGCACAGCCGGGCGCCGACCGCGACAACCGCCTGGCCGGCAAGGTCGCGATCGTCACCGGCGGAGGCCAGGGCGTCGGCCGCGGCATCTCGCTCGGCCTCGCCGAATCCGGCGCGGCGGTCCTGCTGGTCGGTCGCAGGATGCACAAGCTCGAACGCGTCGCCGAGGAGATCCGCTCCGCCGGCGGCACCGCCGAGTGCCTCGCCGCCGACATCGTCACCGACGGTGCACCGGAACAGATCATCGCCACAGCCGTAGAGCGCCTCGGCGGGGTGGACATCCTCGTCAACAACGCCAACATGGCCATGCCCCTGCCGCTGTCCGACTACCCCGACGACGACTTCCGCAAGGCCTTCGAGGGCGGCCCCCGCGTCTCGCTGACCCTGATGAAGCTCGCCCGGCCCGAGATGGCACAGCGCGGCGGCGGCACGATCATCAACCTCGTCACCTCCGCCGCCGTACGCTGGGACGCCGCCAACTACGGCATCTATTCCGCGGTGAAGGAAGCCGTCCGCGCCCTCACCCGCGCCGCCGCCTACGAGTGGGCCGCCGAGGGCATCCGCGCGCTCAACGTGGCCCCCCACGCCCACAGCCCCGGGCTCGACTGGTGGATGGAGAACAACCCGGAGGAGGCCGAGGCGTTCGTCGCAGGCATCCCCGCCGGCAGGGTGGGCGACCCCCTCGCCGACATCGGCCGCCCCGTCGCCTGGCTGTGCTCGGCCGAGGCCTCGTATCTGAGCGGCGCGACCATCCCGTTGGACGGCGGCCAGTCCCGCTGGGGCTGACCTCGTCGTCGTCGCCGTCGTCACCGTCGTCACCGTCGTCGTCATCACCGTCATCACCGTCGTCCCCCAATCCCCACGCCCACGAGAGGCCAC
>NZ_JABFAN010000019.1:3080-28134 GCF_017168155.1 Dietzia sp. KRD202
GCCTCGCCCCACCCCGGACAGCCAACGGCCCCGGATCCCGTGGAGATGTCTCCGGGATCCGGGGCCGTCGGCGTTCGAGAGGCGGGCGGGCCGCGCGATCACTCCTGGACGAACGCCCAGTCGAAGAACATCGTGGAGTACAGGCTCGGCGAGACGCCCTTGACGGAGTCGTCGACCACCACGTACTCCTGCGCATTGGCCATCACCGCGAACGGCACGACCCGGTTGTAGACCTCCTGCAGGTCGGTCGCCGCGGCCTTCTGCGCCTCGAGGTCGCCGGCGGCCTTGAACGCGGTCACGGCCTTCGTGAGCTCGGGGTCGTCGACGCCCGGGATGTTGAGTGAGCCACCGGGGGTCATGGCGCTGGCGAAGGTGGAGGCCGGGTCGGCGTCCGAGGGGGACAGCCCGCCGATGACGGCCTCGTAGTCGCCGGTGAACTGGCGGGCCACGACCTGCGCGACCGGCTGGCTCTGGATGGTGACGTTGAAGCCCGCCGCGTCGAGCAGCGCCTTCACCGCCACGCCGGACTCCATGTTCTCCGGGCTGTCCGCCACGAGCAGGGTGAGCTCGCCGTTCCAGTCCGGACGGTCGGCCTTGACCTCGTCGATGAGAGCGGTGGCCTGCTCGACGTCGAACTCGGGGCCCTGCTGCCCGTCGTAGAAGCGTGAGGACTCCGCGATGATGGCGGACGTGGGCTGGCCGAGACCGCCGGTGAGGCGCTGATCGATGAGCTCCCGGTCGAGCGCCATGGCGAACGCCTGACGGGCCCGCTCGTCGGTGAGGACGCCGTCGTATCCCGCGTTACCGGCGTTGAGGTTGACGATGGAGCCGGCGCTGGTGATGGTCTCGAAGCCCCGGTCGCCGGCGTCCTGGGCGGCGGTGACGGTCTTGGCGCCACGCAGGAACCCGACCTGGACCTCGCCGGTCTGGAACGCCTCGTAGGTGCCCTGGGAGCCGGGGATGCGGATGAACTCGAGGGTGGGGCAGACGGGACCGCCGTAGTAGTCCGGGTTGGGCTCCAGCACCAGCTCCTGGTCCGGGATGTACTCGGAGACCGTGAACGCGCCGGCACCGATCGGGTTGCGGGCCCACTGGGCGGGGTCCGCGGCCTCGTAGGCGTCCTTGGGGATCACCTCGCCCGCGGTCCCGGCCAGGAGGATCGGGAAGCCGGCCCACGGCTCGGTGAGCGTGAACTCGACGGTCAGCGGGTCCACCACGCGGGCCTGCTCCACCTGCATCGCGTCGGTCATCGCGTTGGAGACGGTCTTCGGGTCCTTGTGGAGGTCGATCGTGAACGCGACGTCCTCGGCGGTGAGCGGATCGCCGTTGGAGAAGGTGACGCCGTCGCGGAGCGTGAGCGTCCACACGGTGTTGTCGTCATTCGCCTCGAGCGACTCGGCCAGCTTGGGCTCGAACTCGGCGGCCTCGGGGTTCCACCGCATGAGGCGGTCGTAGACGGCCGCGGACTCGGTGGCCCCGCGGACACCGAACTGGCCCTGGCCGGGCGCGAACGAGGGGAGCATCGCGTACTCGCCCATGGTGATGGTGCCGCCGACGCGGTCGGCGGTGCAGCGCTCGGACTGGTCCGGGGCGGTGGCGCCGGAGGCCGAGGCGGTGGGATCGGCTCCGCCTCCTCCGCATGCGGTGAGCGCGAGGGTGGTCGCGGCGAGGACGGCCAGGGCGCTGGTGGCGCGGGTCATCTGTTCTCCTGATCGTGAGGGGCGGCGGGCCGGTCGGCTCACCGCTCATAGGTGTTTCCGGCACAGAGATGCCCCGGGCTCTCACCGGTGGGCGGGAGCCCGGGGCACGTCTGTGTGGTACGGGGGCGGCCCGTCAGGACCGCGGGGGAGTGATCACTCCTTCACGAACGCCCCGTCGTACAGGACGGTCGAGGACAGGGTCGGGGTGAGTCCGCCGACCGTGTCGGAGACGGCCACGTACTGCTCGGCGTTGGCCATCACGGTGAACGGCTGCACCTCGTTGAAGACCTCCTGCAGTCGGGTCATCGCCTCCTTCTGGGCGTCGAGGTCCGCGGCGGCCTTGAGCTCGTTGACCGCGGCGGTGAGCTCGGGGTCGTCGATGCCCGTGAGGTTGGTCGCGCCGGTCGGGGTGAACGCGCTGGCGAACGTGGACGCCGGGTCGGCGTCCGAGGTGGCCAGGCCGCCGATCACGATCTCGTAGTCGCCGGTGAACTGACGCGCGGTGACCTGGGAGACCGGGGCGTTCTCGATCTGGACGTTGAACCCGGCCGCGTCCAGCAGCGCCTTGGCGACCACGCCGGCCTCGATGTTCTCGGGGCCGTCGGAGATGAGCATCCGCAGGGAGCCGTCCCAGTCGGGGCGGTCGGCCTTGAGCTCCTCCACGAGCGACTTCGCACGCTCGACGTCGTACGTCGGGCCCTCCTGGCCGTCGAACAGGCGGGAGGACTCGGCGACCAGGGCGGAGGTCGGCTGACCCTCGCCGTCGTACAGTCGCTGGTTCCACAGGTCGCGGTCCATGGCGGCGGCGACGGCCTGGCGGGCGCGGACATCGGTGAGGATGCCGTCGTAGCCGGCCTTGCCGGAGTTCATGTTGATGACCGAGCCGGAGCTGATGAACTCCTCGAAGCCGCGGACCTCGTCGGCCGTGGCCATGTTGACGAACTTGGCGCCGCGCAGGAATCCCACCTGGAGCTCACCGGTCTGGAACGCGTCGTAGGTGCCCTGGGAGCCGGGGATGCGGATGAACTTCAGGGTCGGGCAGACGGGGCCGCCGTAGTAGTCCGGGTTGGGCTCCAGGACGGTCTCCTGGTCGGGGATGTAGTTGCCGACCGTGAAGGCGCCGGCGCCGATCGGGTTGCGGGCCCATTCCTGCGGGTCGGCGGCCTCGTAGGCGTCCTGCGGGATGACCTCGCCGATGGTGCCGGCGAGCGCGACGGGGAAACCGGCCCACGGCCGGGCGAGCGTGAACTCGACGGTGAGGGGGTCGACCACGCGGGTCTCGGAGATCTCCATCGCGTCGGTCATGGCGACCGAGCGGGTGGCGGGGTCCTTGTGCAGGCCGACGGTGAACGCGACGTCCTCCGCGGTGAGCGGGTCGCCGTTGGAGAAGGTGACGCCATCACGCAGGGTGAGGGTCCACACGGTGTTGTCGTCGTTGGCCTCGAGGGACTCGGCGAGCTTGGGCTCGAACTCCTCGGCCTCGGGGTTCCACACCATGAGCCGGTCGTAGACGGCCGCCGACTGCGCGCCGCCGCGGACACCGTACTGGCCCTGGCCGGGCGCGAAGGACGGGAGCATGGAGAACTCGCCCACGGTGATCTCGCCGCCGGCCCGGTCCTCGGTGCACCGCTCGGACTGGTCGGGGGCCTGGCCCTCGGCGCCGCCGGAGGCGGAGGTGGACTCTTCCCCGCCGCCGCAGGCGGACAGGGTCAGGGCGGCGGCCGCGAGGACGGCCATGGCGCTGGTGGTGCGCTTCATCGATTCTCCTGGAGTGGGTGGTGGCACGCGACCTGGTGGCCGGGTGCGATGTCGACCAACGGGGGGCGTTCGGTGGCGCAGATGTCGGTGGCCAGTGGGCACCGGGTTCGGAATCTGCATCCGGATGGGGGGTTCAGGGGCGAGGGCAGCTCGGAGCTGGTCGCGGTGATGGAGTCCTCGCCGAGCGTGTCGGCGAGCGTGCCGCCGAGCGTGGGCGCGGACGAGATGAGGAGCATCGTGTACGGGTGGGCCGGGGCCCGGTACAGCGACTCGGTGTCGGCGACCTCGCAGACGGTGCCGAGGTACATCACCGCCACGCGGTCGGCGATGTTGTGAACCACCGACAGGTCGTGGGAGATGAAGATCATCGTCAGGCGGTAGCGCTCCTTCATCTCCTCGAGGAGGTTGAGGATCTGTGCCTGCACGGAGACGTCGAGGGCCGAGACCGGCTCGTCGCACACCAGCACCTCGGGCTCCAGGACGAGTGCGCGGGCCAGGGCGATGCGCTGGCACTGCCCGCCGGAGAACTCCGACGGGCGGCGGCCGCCGGCGTGCTCGGGGTCGAGTCCGACGGCCTCGAGGGCGGAGTCGACGCGGCGCCGGATCTCCTCGCGTCCACCGTCGACGCCCTGGATCTCGAGGCCCTCGGCCACGATGTCGCGGACCCTGCGGCGCGGGTTGAGGGAGGACACGGGGTCCTGGAAGACCATCTGGATCATCTTGCGGGCCCGGGTCAGGGCCGCCCCGGACAGCGAGCACAGGTCGGTGTCGTCGACCATCACGCGCCCGGAGTTAGGGCGGGGCAGCTGCAGCATCGCCCGGCCGAGGCTGGACTTTCCACAGCCGGACTCGCCGACCAGGGCCAGTGTGGAGCCGCGGGGGACCGTGAGGGAGACGTCCGAGACGGCGTGGACCGTGCCCTTGCGGGTGTGGTACTCGACGGTCACGTGGTCGACGACGAGTTTGTCGGCCCCGTGCTCGTCGACGACGACGTCGGCATCGGCCGGAGGGCGCGCGTTCTCCGGCTCGGCCGAACCGGTGAGGTGGGGGGAGGGGACGGTCATGATGCCTCGCTGGTGGTGCTGGAAGTGGCGGGGACGAGCGGGTGATGGCACGCGGCGCGATGGATTTCAGCGATGGGGACACCGAACCGCGGTGTCACGTCGGGTGCCGTCGCCAGGTCCTCGAGCGGCGGGTCCACGGCGAGGCAGTCGTCGGCCACACGCGGGCAGCGGGGTGCGAACCGGCAGCCGGCGGGCATCTCCCGCAGGTTCGGCGGGCGTCCCTCGATCACGGTGAGCCGGGTGTGCGGCGGCAGGTCGGGACGCGGGATCGAGTCCAGCAGCGCCCCGGTGTACGGGTGTGCGGGCTCGTCGAGCAGGGCCCGGGTGTCGCCCACCTCGAGGAACCGTCCGGCGTACATGACCCCGATCCTGTCGGTGTGCTGCGAGACCACCGCGAGGTCGTGGCTGACGAGGATCATCGCCATGTCCGAATCGGCCTGCAGCCCGTGCAGCAGGTCGAGGATCTCGTGCTGCACCGTCACGTCGAGCGCGGTCGTGGGCTCGTCGGCGATGAGGAGCTTGGGCGAGCAGGACAGGGCGATCGCGATGCCGACCCGCTGGCGCATGCCGCCGGAGAGCTGGTGCGGGTATTCGGAGAGCCGGGCGCGCGGTGAGGGGATGCGCACCCGGGTCAGCAGCTCGACCGCGTGGTCGGTGGCCTCGCGGCGGCTCAGTCCCAGGTGGTGGCGCAGCGGGTCGGTGATCTGGCGGCCGATGGTCCGGATCGGGTTGAGCGAGGTCAGCGGGTCCTGGAACACCATGGCGATCTCGCGGCCCCAGAACTTCTGCGCCTCGCGCTGGGACAGGGACAGGACGTCCCGGCCGTCGAAGCGGACCGTGGAGCCCTGATCGACGCGGGCGGTGGTCGGCGCGATGCCCATGATCGACCGCACGAGCATCGACTTGCCCGAGCCGGACTCGCCCACGATGCCGATCGTCTCGCCTCGGCGCAGGGAGATGTTCACCCCGTCGACGGGCGTGATGCGACCGTCGGGGGTGTCGATGTGGGTGCGCAGGTCGCGGACCTCGAGCAGCAGGTCGGGGTCCGAAGGCCCGTGTCCGCTGGGTGCTGCGGCGGCGATGGCTGCCTCCTGGGGTTGGTGTCTCGGACGGGGATCTAAGACAACTGCTTAGAACGTGTTGCTGTGATGAGTATCACGGCATAGGGTGTCCACGTCAAGGTGATTAAGAAGCCGCCTCAGGCGGTGACTCAAACGAAGGGGTCTCCCCACGTGCTCAGGTTCATTGGCGAACGCGCTCTGCACGCGGTCGTCGTCGTCGTACTCGCGACCATCGGCGCGTTCTTCCTGATGGAGGCCGTTCCCGGCGACTCCGCGGCATCCGCCGTGGGGCCGGGCGCGACCGCGGAGCAATACCAGGCAGCCCGGGAGGAGCTGGGTCTCGACGACCCGGTCACCACCCGGTTCGCGGAATGGGTCGGCAGCATGGCCTCCGCTGACCTGGGCAACTCGCTCATCCCGCCCAACCAGCCGGTCACCGAGATGATCGGCAACGCGCTGCCGGTCACCATCCAGCTGGCGTTCCTGTCGATCATCCTGTCGCTGGCGATCGCGGTCCCGGTGGCGGTGTGGTCGGCCTACCGCCGTGGTGGGGTGTTCGACCAGGTCGCCTCGGTCGTCGCGTTCGCGTTCATCTCGGTGCCCAGCTTCGTGGCCGGCCTGCTGCTGATCTACCTGCTGGTGTTCAACCACTCCTTCGCGCAGCAGCTCATCCTCGGCGCGGCCGTCGTGATCGGGCTGGTGGTGGCGCTGTCGCCGCTGGGCCGTCGGGGCGGGCGCGGGGCACCCGGCGTCACCTGGGGCCGGTCCCTCATCGCCGGTCTCGCGGTGGGCGGGGTGATCGCCCTGATCGCGCTGTTCCTGCCCGAGTTCCCCCGCCAGGGCTACGCGCCGCTGGCCGAGGGGCTGGGGGAGAACCTGCGCAGCATCATGCTGCCCGCGCTCACCCTCGCGCTGATGGAGGTCGCGATCTTCACCCGCGTCCTGCGGACCGACATGATCTCGACCCTGCAACAGGACTTCGTCCTGTCCTCGCGCGCGAAGGGCATGCCGACCGGCCACGTCCTGGTCAAGGAGGCCCTGCGGCCGTCGACGGTCTCGATCATCACCCTCGCCGGCATCAGCCTCGGTCGCCTCATCGGCGGGACGGTGGTCGTCGAGCGGCTGTTCAACCTGCCCGGGATGGGCAGCATGATCGTCGACGCCGTCCAGAACGACAACCTGCCCGTGGTGCTCGGCGGTGTGATCGTCATCGCCGTCTTCTACGTCGTGGTCAACATGACCGTCGACGTCACCTATGCACTCATCGACCCGAGGATCCGCCGTGGCTGACAACGACCCCACCCGTTCCACCGTCGCCTCGACCGCGACCGCGACCATCGCCGCGGAGGCGCCCGCCCGGCGCAAGCTGCGCCTGCCGAAGCTCTCCGCGGTCGGCACCCTGCTCGCCCTCGGGTGGACCGCCCTCATCGTTCTCGGCGCGTTGATCGTCGACTTCCTGCCGCTGGCCGAGGCGCGCGACCCGCAGTTCGCGCTGACGACCCGCTCCCTGCTGCCGCCGGATCTGCTCACCGCGCATCCCCTGGGCACCGACCGGCAGGGCCTCGACATCCTCGGCGGCCTGCTCTACGGCGCCCGGGTCTCCATCGTGGTGGGCATCGGCGGTGTCGTCATCGGCGCCCTCATCGGCGGCGCGCTGGGCCTGGTGGCCGGCTACAAGGGCGGCTGGGCCGACCGGATCGTCTCCATCATCAGCGACGTCCTGCTGGCGTTCCCGTCGCTCATCCTGCTCATCGCGATCGTCACGGTCCTCGACCCGACGCTGCTCAACGTCACCCTGGCGCTGGGGATCATGGTGGTGCCGTCGTACGCACGGCTCGTCCGCGCCAACGCGATGAGCTTCGCCGGCCGCGAGTTCGTCACCGCCGCCCGGTCGCTCGGTGCGGGCGAGACCCGCATCATGCTGCGCGAGGTGGCCCCCAACATCGTGGCGCCGGTGCTGTCCTACAGTTTCATGCTCGTGGCGGTGCTGATCGTCGCGGAGGCCTCGCTGAGCTACCTGGGGCTGAGCATTCCTCGGCCCGAACCGACGTGGGGCAACATGATCAGCGCCGGTCAGTCCGATTTCGAGAGGTACCCCGGACTGGTGGGGATTCCCGCCATCGTCCTGTTCCTCACGGTGTTGAGCTTCAACCAGCTGGGCGAGGCCGCCGGCCGCAAGTGGAGCCCCGGAGCGGCCAAGATCTGATCGACGCCGACCGGCCCGGTCCGGCGGCGGTACGGGCACGTGTTCAATCAAGCCGGAGGAAGGGGCCCGATGGACCCGACGAATGAACCCTCGGTCGAGGGAGCCGCCCAGGCGAAGGACGCCAAGACGGCGATGCTCGAGATCGCCGAGCAACTGATCAGCGAGAGCGGTCTGGACCGGGTCTCGATGCGCGACGTCGCCACCGCCGCCGGGCAACGCAACAACTCCGCGGTGCAGTACCACTTCGGCAGCCGCGACGGTCTCATCCTGCAGGTGCTGCGGCGCCGGCTGGCCGCCCTCGACGTCGATCGCCGGCAGCGGTTGGCGGAGATCGACGAGCAGGGCCTGGGCACCGACCTCGCGACTCTCGTGCGGGTGCTGTTCGAGCCGATCGTCGAGCTGCTCCGGTCCCAGCCCGAGTCCACCTATTACGCACGGTTCCTGCAGCGGGTCGGACCTGTCATGGCCCCCGGGATCCCGGAGGCGCAGTTGCGCACCGCGACCGACGACGTGGTGGTGCGCCTCATCGATGTGCTCTCCCACCTGCCGCGGCGGGTGGCGTTCGAACGTATCGACCTGGCCACCCAGATGTTCACCGGTGCACTGGCCGTTTACGAGGACCGTCGGGACGCCCGGAACGCCGTGGTCAACGCCGACTTCGACAAGGTCGTCGCCCATCTCTACGACATGGTCGAGGCCGCGCTGCGTGCAGGGGTCGGACCAGGGGAGTCACACGTCGCGGACGCACCGGAAGCCGAGGTTGGCAGTAGCTGAACCGGCGGTGTTCGCGGATCGGGCCGCCACCCGGTATCGGTGGCAGTACGACTCGTGGCACAGGTAGGAACCTCCCCGCATCACGCGCCACGTCTCGTCGCCCGGGCTCCCGTCGGGGCGCGGACCGCGGGGATCCTCTCGGGGCGAGACCGCGTAGTAGCCGGGGTCGAACACGTCGGCGCACCATTCCCACACGTTGCCGACCATCTGGTGCAGGCCGTATCCGTTCGGCCGGAACGCGCGTACCGGGGCGGTCGTCAGGTGGCCGTCGTCGAGCGTGTTGTGGGAGGGGAACCGTCCCTGCCACACATTGAGACCCCACCGACCACGCGGGGTCAGCTCGTCGCCCCACGGGAAGCGGGCCCCGGCGAGGCCGCCCCGTGCCGCGTACTCCCACTCCGCCTCGGTGGGCAGGCGGGCCCCCGCCCATTCGCAGTAGGCCGTCGCGTCGTTCCAGGACACGTGCACGACCGGGTGGTTCTGCACAGCGGTGATCGAGGACCGGCGCCCGCCGGGGTGGCGCCAGTCGGCTCCCCGCACGGCCACCCACCACGGCGTGGAATCCAGGTGGTGGAGGACGTCGGCCGGGTCGGCCTCCACGGCGAGATGGAACACCGGCGAGACGCCGAGGTCCTCCGCGTCGGTCACGTACCCGGTGTCCTTGCAGAACCTGGCGAACTGGGCGTTGGTGACGGCGCACTCGTCCATCCGGAACGAGCGCAGGCTCACCTCGTGCAGGGGTAGCTCCCCGTCGTCGGGGTACCCCTCGTCGAAGTGGTCGCCCATCACCGACGTCCCGCCGGGAATCAGGACCTGCCGGCGGGGACGGTCGGCTCCACGGCCCGGGGACCGCGGGCCCCGCAGGTTCGGCCCGTCGGGAGGGGGCGGGGCGCCCGGTGCGCAGCAGGCCCTCGTCGTCGTCATCGTCCTTCCCCGGCTCCCCGGCCCGTGACCACCTCGGACAGGAGTTCCGCCATCCGCGTGTCGACGTCCTCGCGGTCGGCGGCTCCGACGTCCAGGACGTCGAGGATCTGGTCGCGCAGAACCGGCCAGGCATAGATCACCGTGAGGGCGAGCGCGAGATGCAGTTCGCCGGCCGGCGGGGGATCGGTCATGCGGGACACCGCGCCGGCGGGCCGGACCGAGGCGTCGATCAGCGGCCGCGACACGGCGTCCGGATCCAGGGACAGCCACACCAACAGGCGGCTGAAATCCGGGTTCTCGACGGCTCCGGTGAGCATGGAGTGGACGGCCCGGCCGGCATCGTCGTGGTCTCCCACCCGGGCGGTGCCGTGCCGCAGGCCGTCCTCGAGTACCGCAGACAACAGGTCGTCCTTGTTCCCGATGTGTCGGTGGATGAGACCGAGGTTCACCCCCGCGGCCTCGGCCACCAGGCGCAGGGGCGCCCGTGGCCCGCGGGCCGCGAAGATCCGGCGGGCGGTGCCGAGAACGGCGCGGCGTACTGCGTCTCGTCCGACGGGGCGATCCGATTCGGGGAGATCCATGGACGCCACTGTAGACGATCGTCTACAGTCACGGTTGAGCACGCTGTAGACAGATGTCTACGCCTCGCGCGTCGTCCCCTCGACCAGGCCCACCGGCCACGGAAGGAACCCCCATGCAGGTCACGATCGGCGATCACGACATCGAGTTCGGCCCCAAGCGGATGCGGCTGACGGCCGACGATGCCCCGCCCGCCACCTACCATCACATCGGCGTGCGGCCCGTCACCCCGTTCATCGGAGCGGACGTCGAGGGCGTCGACCTCGCCGCCCCGTCACCCGAGCAGATCTCCGAACTCAAGACCGCGCTGCTCGAGAGGAAGGTGCTCTTCTTCCGGGACCAACAGCACGTCACCGCCCACCAGCACCGCGACTTCGCCGCCCACTGGGGCGACCTGGAGGTCCACCCGCTCCTCGACCAGGGGGAGATCCCCGAGGTCGTGAGGTTCGACCGCGGACAGGACAACCCGGGCATGGAGAACATCTGGCACGTGGACGTCACCTGGCAGGACCGGCCCCCCATGGGGTCGGTGCTGCGGGCGATCCAGGTCCCCGATGCCGGCGGCGACACCCTGTGGTCGGACATGGGCAACGCCTACGACGCGCTGCCGGACGAGATCAAGGAGCGGATCGACGGGCTGACGGCCACACACGACTTCACGCCGTCGTTCGGCCGGAGCATGTCCCCCGACAAGCTCGCCGAGATGCAGAAGCGCTACCCGCCGCAGCACCATCCGGTGGTCCGCACGCACCCCGAGACCGGCCGCAGACTCCTGTTCGTCAACAGCCTGTTCACCACCGGTATCGACGGCATGGACCCGGTCGAGGGCAGGGAGTTGTTACGGCGCCTGCTCGACCAGGTCAAGATGCCCGACTTCCAGGCACGCCTGCGTTGGGCCCCGGGCACGGTGGCGTTCTGGGACAACCGGGCCACCCAGCACTACGCGTGCAGTGACTACTTCCCCCATCGTCGGGTCATGGAGCGCGTCGCCATCGTCGGGGACGTGCCGGCATGAGCCCGTCAGACGACGCGTTCCCCGAGGCCGGTCTCGACCGTCACGTCCTGCCCGTGCGGCGGCTCGCCGGTCGGGTGCCCGCTGAGATGGACCGCCGCGACCAGCAGGACGGGTTCCCGGGCGTCGAGCAGATCCGCCCACCGCAGGGGGCGCCCAACGTCCTGCTGGTGATGCTCGACGACGTGGGGTTCGGCACGTCCTCGGCGTTCGGGGGCCCCTGCCGCACCCCGACCATCGAGCGCCTCAACCACGACGGGGCGGGGTACACGCGGTTCCACACCACCGCGCTGTGCTCGCCGACCCGCGCCGCGACCCTCACCGGGCGCAACCACCACAGCGTGGGGATGGGCGTGATCGCCGAGATGAGCACCCGCGCACCCGGATACACGGGCATGCGGCCCGACTCGGCGGCCACCATCGCCCGGGTGCTGCGCGGCAACGGCTACGCCACCGGCGCGTTCGGCAAGATGCACCAGACCCCGCCGTGGGAGACCACGGCCGCCGGGCCGTTCGACCGCTGGCCCACCGAGGAGGGGTTCGACACGTTCTACGGGTTCCTGGGCGCCGAGGCGGACCACTTCACCCCGGTCCTCTACGACGGGCGTCGACAGGTGGAGCCGCCCCGGACGCCGGAGGAGGGATACCACCTCACCGAGGACCTGGTGGACCACGCCGTCCAGTGGGTCGAGAACGTCTCCGCCGTGGCCCCCGACATGCCGTGGTTCTGCTACCTGCCGCTGGGCGCGGTCCACGCGCCGCTGCACGTCCCCGAGTCCTATCGCGACCGGTACGTCGGCGAGTTCGACGACGGCTGGGACGCCCTGCGTGAGCGGACCCTGGCGCGCCAGAAGGAACTGGGAGTGGTCCCCGAGGACACCGAGCTCGGACCATGGGCGCCCGGTCTGCCGCACTGGGACGAGCTCGACGACGACGAGAAGAAGGTCGCCGCCCGACTCATGGAGCTGTACGCCGGGTTCCTCGAGCACACCGATGACCAGGTGGGGCGACTCATCGACCATCTCGACTCGACGGGTGCGCTGGAGAACACCCTGGTCCTGTACATGGTCGGGGACAACGGCGCCTCCACGGAGGGCGGCCGGCTGGGCGCGTTCAACTACCTCGCCGGACTCAACGGGCTGCCCTCGACCACCGAGGAACTGCTGGCCAAGTGGGACGATCTCGGCGGCCCCGACTCGTACCCGCACTTCCCGTCGTCCTGGGCGCTGGCGCTGAACACCCCCTACCAGTGGGCCAAACAGGTCGCCTCCCACTACGGCGGGACCCGGAACGCCCTCGTCGCGCACTGGCCGGGCCGGATCGCCGAGCCGGGCAGGTTGCGCCACCAGTGGCACCACTGCGTGGACATCGCCCCCACCATCCTCGAGGCCGCGGGCCTGCCGATGCCGCACACCGTGGACGGCGTGGCGCAGAAGCCGTTGGAGGGGGTGGGCATGACCTACACCTTCGACCAGCCCGACGCCCCGGACCGGCACACCACCCAGTACTTCGAGATCTTCGGCAACCGCGGGATCTACGACCACGGGTGGACCGCCGTGACCGCGCAACGGGCGCCCTGGCTGATGGCCACCTCCGGCGTCGACCTCACGCCGCTGGCGGACAGTACATGGGAGCTCTACGACACCCGCGCGGACTGGTCGCAGTCCCGTGACCTCGCCGCAGAGCACCCCGAGATCCTCGAGCGGTTGACGATGAAGTTCATCGCCGAGGCCGCGCGGTACGACGTCCTGCCGCTGGACGACAGCACCGTGGGACGCCAGGCCGGCGTCGACAACCGCCCACCCCACCCCATGGGCGGCCGCTCGTCGATCACCCTGTACCCGCACATGGACGGGCTCAACGAGAAGGCCGCGCCCAAGCTGCTCAACCGTGCGTTTCGTCTCACGGCGTCGCTGGAGGTCCACGGAGGCGATTCCCCCGCGGCCGGGTCCTGCGAGGGTGTGCTGCTCAGCCTGGGCGGCCGCTTCGGTGGCATGACGCTGTACATCGTCGACGGGGTGCCCGTCTTCGAGTACAACTTCTTCGGTCGACACCACGGCCGGGCAGCCGGCAGCGAACCGCTCGCCGCGGGTGCGCGCATCGTCGAGCTCGAGTTCGCCTACGACGGAGGGATCGCGGCGGGCGCGGACCTGCGCCTGCTCGTCGACGGTGAGCAGGTGGGGCAGGGGCGCATCGCCGTGACGGCCCCCGCGATGTTCAGCATGAACGAGACCCTCGACATCGGGCGCAGTCGGGGGAGCGCGGTGAGCACCGCGTACGAGGGATCGTTCCCGGTCCGCGGCGCCACGCTCCACCACGTGCAGGTGGATCTCGGTCGCGGCAGTGAACTCCCGCAGGCGCGACGGGACGAGATCGAACTGGCCACCCACTGACCTCGGCGACGGACCGGTCGCCGGGTCAGACCCGGCCGCGCAGGAGCTTGCGGAAGTACACGACGGGCTGGACGAACCGGTCGAACGCGTACGTCATCCGTCGCGGGGCGGAGAGGTCGATCCCCGGCACCGACGGGGCCGGCCGGCCGTCCCGGTCGTGCTCGTCGAGCACCAGTCGGCCCCTGCTCACGGCCACGGGGATGACCGTGTAGCCGTCGTACTCCTTCAGCGGCTCACCGTCGCGGGCGGCGCGCAGGTTGTCGGCCACCACCGCGACCTGGTCGCGCAACGCGCCACCGGACGGGCGGGTGTCCACGGTCGCGGCGTCCCCCAGTCCCCACACCGTCTCGTGGCGCGTGTGGCGCAGGGTGCGGGGGTCCACCTCGACGAGCGTGGCGGCGTCGCCCGTCGCCAGGCCCGAGTCGGCGACGAATCGCGGTGCGCGGCTGTCCGGGGTGACGTAGGCGAGGTTGACGTGCTCGAGGGTCACCGGGGCGGGGCCGCCGAGCGAGACGGTCCGGGCGGCGTGGTCCACGGCGGTCACCCGTGTGTCGGCGTGCACCGTGATGCCGTAGTCCTCGATGAACGGCTGCAATCGGGAGTCGATCTTCTCCAGTCCGAGCAGTCCGCCGAACGGGGTCACCAGGTGCACGTCGATCCGGTCGAGCACCTCGGCCCGCCGCCACCGGTCGCACGCCAGGAACATCGCCTTGAGCACCGTCCCGCCGCAGGATGCCGGCTCGGGCGGAACCGAGAACACCACGGTGCCCTCACGTTCACGCACGAGGGCGGCACATGCCCGACCGGCGTACTCGGGCACGTGGGCGGACACCGCCCAGCCGTCGACGTAGGCCTCCTGCAGTCCCGGAATCTCCTCCCAGTGCGGGGTGAGACCGGGGCACAACACCAGGTCGCGGTAGCTGACGGACGCGCCGCTGTCGAGGGTGACGGTCCGGGCGTCGGGATCGACGCGGGTGGCCGCGTGCGGCACGAGTTCGACCCCGTCCGGGACCACGGTCGCCATGGCCCGCTCGTAGCGGGACATGCGTGCCTGCCCGGCCGCGGCGTAGTTCAGCATCGGCCGGTAGCGGTGCACCGGGCTGGGGTCGATGAGCGCGATGCCGCCCACGCCATCGCGCCTGAGGCGGGCCGCCAGGGAGACCCCGGCATTGCCTGCCCCGACGATCACGGTGTCGAACGCGGCGGGCATGGCTCTAGAACACCTCGAACGCGTAGCCGACGAGGCCGACCACCAGGAGGAGGACGACGATGGCGATGACCACTATCCACACGACGGGACTCGTGCGTCCCGGCTGAGGAGTCGGGCTCTGCCGCTCCGTGGGGGCCTGCTTCCTGGCCGCACTGTCCGACTGCAACGAGGTCGAGTCGGAGTCCGGCGTCACCCCGGCGGGGGCGGAACCGGTGTCATCCACGTCCGGGCTCTGGGCGGGATCCGGGTCTGACGGTCGGGCGTTGGTCATAGTCGCACCTCTCGTTGACTGGGACCCACACGCTAGGGGCTCGGCGGTCGGGCTTCCACCGGTCGGCCTGTCACCGGCCGGTCTTTCGCCTCTCGACGCGACCCGCGGCCCGGGTCCTGGCCGAGCACCACCACGCCCGGCCCCGCGCCCGCCGTGAGTGACGCGAGGACCTCCGCGACCGACCACGCGGTGATCGCCGAGGTGCGGCCGCCGGAGTCGGGGTCCACGGCGTTCTCGAACTGCAGCTCGTAGCGACCCATCGACGAGACCCACTCCACGACGTGGCGGGTGCGACGGACCTCCGGGTCGGCGACGACGACCACCTCGGTCCGGTCCAATCCCAGCGTGGCCAGCGCGAGCGCGACCGAGGCGTTGGAGGTGAGCGGGAACGCCAGCGCGGCCTCGCGGGCCGACCCGCGGAACACCTCCCGTCGCTCGGTGAGCTGCTCGTCGACGTCCAGCGCGGCCGGGCTCTTGATGGTGTAGTGCCGCAGGAGTGCGTCGTCGGTGCCCGCGAGTGCGGCCGCCGAGAGGATGTCGAGTCCGCCCACCGCCCCGGCGGGGACGAGTACGCGACCGGAGGCGGGCCCGCCCGCGAGGAGCTCGCGCGGGTCCGAGTGGCGGGCGAACACCCCGCAGGAGCACACGATGATGTCCTTGCCGCTGGCCGTCACGCGCGGGATGAACTCCTCGGCAGCCTCGATGCTCCCGGCCTCAACGACCACGTCGGCCACCTCGATGGCGTCGGTGATCTCCTCGTCCGTGCTGCGGGAGCGGAGGACATCGCCGAGCCTGGCCCCGGGGACGTCGCCCCGCTCGAGTGCCTCGATGACCGCGCTGCCGATCGCGCCGGCACCGATCACGGCGACCACCAGCGGCCGGGTGCGCGCGGCCTGATCGGCTGAGCCGGTCACATCGACCGGGCTCGCCGCGGAACCGGCCGGGTCGGGCGAGGGGGAGCGCGGAGGGGTCATGGTGAGGCCACCGTACCTACTTTGATCAGCCATGACCCGTCGCTGTGGGACGTGCCCGCGACCTGACCGACCCGTCCGAACCCCCGTTGGCCTGTTGCGCACATCACACAGTGTATGTAATGCTCGTCACAACTTGACGGAGCGTCAAGTTTGATCGACACCCCGTCCACGGAACCCCTCCCCGCGGACGCACCCTTCGCCAAAGGACACCAGCATGGCCTTCACCCTCCCCGAGTCGCAGATCCCCCTCGACATCGATTTCGACCCCGACCACCTCCGTCAGCGTTTCGAGGCGGACAAGCAGGCCCGCCTGCGCTGGGACCAACTGGCCCAGTTCCAGGGCCTGGAGGATGTGCTCGAGGTGGACGACACCGATCCGTTCTCCGACCCGATCACCCGCGAGCCGGTCACCGAGGAGCTCGACACCCTGGTCCTGGGTGGCGGGTTCGGGGGGCTGACCGCCGGTGCCTACCTCACGCAGAACGGCGTCGAGGACTTCCGGATCGTCGAGTACGGCGGCGACTTCGGCGGCACCTGGTACTGGAACCGCTACCCGGGCGTCCAGTGCGACATCGAATCGCACATCTACATGCCGCTGCTCGAGGAGACCGGGTACATCCCCAGCCAGCGCTACGCCGACGGCTCCGAGATCTTCGAGCACGCGCAGCGCATCGGCCGGCACTACGACCTCTACGACAAGACCTACTTCCAGACCCGCGCCACCCACGCGCAGTGGGACGAGCAGTCCCAGCGCTGGGAGGTCACCACCGACCGCGGCGACCGGTTCCGCACCCGCGTCCTCATGCGCTCCAACGGCGCACTGACCAAGCCGCAGTTGCCGAAGGTGCCCGGGATCGCGGACTTCGAGGGCAAGATTTTCCACACCAGCCGCTGGGACTACGACTACACCGGCGGATCGGCGGCCGGGAACCTCGAGAACCTGCGCGACAAGCGCGTCGCCGTGGTGGGCACCGGCGCCACCGGCGTACAGGTGGTGCCCTACCTCGGTGAGGACGCCGAGGAGTTGATCGTGGTGCAGCGCACGCCGAGCGTCGTGCAGCCGCGCAACAACCGCAAGACCGACCCACGGTGGGCCGAGTCGCTCCAGCCCGGTTGGCAGTACGAGCGGCACGACAACTTCAACGGGATCATCTCCGGGCACGAGGTGGACGGGAACCTGGTCGACGACGGCTGGACCCACCTGTTCCCGCAGTTGACGGGCCAGCCCCTGGTGGACACGCCCGTCGGTGAGCTCCCGGAGGCGGACCAGGCGCTGGTCGCCGAGCTCGCGGACATGAAGCTGCTCATGGGCGCCCATCAGCGGGTCGACTCGATCGTCACGGATCCCGCGACCGCCGACGGTCTCAAGCCGTGGTTCGGTTACATGTGCAAGCGACCGTGCTTCAACGACGAGTACCTGCAGACGTTCAACCGGCCCAATGTCACCCTGGCGGCGTCGCCGACCGGGATCGACGGGATCACCTCCACGGGGATCGTGGTGGCGGGCACGCACTACGAGGTCGACTGCATCATCTTCGCCACCGGCTTCGAGACCGGGTCCGGCCCGGCGGGCATCTACGGCTACGACGTGATCGGGCGCGACGGTCACTCGATGCAGGAGTACTTCTCCGAGGGCGCCCGGACCTACCACGGGTTCTTCACCCACGGGTTCCCGAACTTCGTCGAGCTGGGGATGTCGCAGACCGCCTACTACGTCAACTTCGTCTACATGCTCGACCGCAAGGCCCGGCACGCCGCACGACTCGTCAAGCACCTGCTCGACAACGATCTCGGCACCTTCGAGCCGACGGCCGAGGCCGAGGCCGAGGCCGACTGGGTCGCCGAGGTGCGCCGGTCCAACGAACCGCGTGAGGCCTACTGGGGTGCGTGCACCCCGGGGTACTACAACGGGCAGGGCGAGGTGTCCAAGGCGGTGTTCCGCGACGTGTACAACTCGTCCGAGATCGACTTCTGGAACATGATCGAGGACTGGTGGCACTCGGGTCGCTTCGAGGGGTTGGTCTTCGAGTCGTCCCGCACCGCGGCCCCGGTGGCCTGAGCGACGGGCCGCACGCCTGTGGGACGCCATTCCCCGCGACCCTAGGATTGGCGATCATGGTTTCCGGCCCGTCTTCGACACCGACACCGGCCTCCGACGCTGTCGACGGCCGTCGCAGGCGTCTCCCGAAGGGCGAGGTCCAGCGGCAGGTCATCCTCGACGGCTTCGAGAAGCTGCTCGGCGATATGCCGGCGCTGGACATCTCGGTCAAGGACATCACCGAGGCCGCCGGGATCAAGCGGCCGAATTTCTACTTCTACTTCGAGTCCAAGGACGACGTTCTGGGTGAGTTGGTCGGCCGGGCGTGGGATGCCTGGGTGCAGACCATCGGGAGCTACCACCGCCGGGCCGGGGAATCGCATTCCGACTACTTCGATCGGTTGTTCGGCCAGTCCTACGCCGCGTGGGTGGAACACGACCAGGTGATGGTGGCGGGTGTCCAGGCGACGGGATACGACGACAAGGTGAGGGCCCGCTGGACCGAACTGGTGACCGGGTTGAATCGTCACCTCTCGGAGCAGATGGGGCGAGACGCGGAGGCCGGGCTGATCGCCCCGTTGTCCGATGACCACGGGGCGATCGTGGAGAGGCTGACGGACATGATCGTCATGGCCTTCTACAAGGACCGGTCGCTCAAGCCCGCCGAGGCCGAGTCGGCGCGGATGCTGGCGTCCGTCAAGGCGATCTGGCTCGGGTCATGGGGAGTGGCGGACGTCCGGTGAGGCTGTTCCCCGGCGCTGCCGGCTACTCGGTGCTGCCGACGAGCATGGACGGGGTGACGCCGAGGTTGGCGCCGTCCGCCACCAGGGCCCGGCCCTCCTCGGTGGACATCGCAGCACCCATCGCCTCGGCGTCCGCGAAGAACAGCTGGGCCATGAGGTGGAATTCGGGTGCGGAGCCGTCCGGGCCGGGCAGGAAGCGCGTGACCTTGGCGTCCTCGAGGCCGGGCACCTTGAGGGCGAGGGGGATGTGCGTCCCGGTGTAGTACTCGTCGAACTTCTCCACGTCGTCGGGGGTGCCGTACAGGACAGTGAGAGTGATCAAGGGGAATCCTTTCGAGGGGCGCCCGGCCCGATGGCCGACCGTGGGGTGTCGTAGCGGTGATGATGCCCCAGACCACGGCGCCACGGGCCCGGTCCGTCAGGCGAGTCCGCACTGATCCGTTGATCCCGTCCCGGGCTGGCTCTAGCGTGAACCCATGAGGTCACACGCGGCAGGACCGCTGGTCGGGCTGGGGCTCCTCTACGGGGCCGGGGTGGGCACCGTCCTCGGAGTCGTGATCGTCGGCGCCCCGAACCTGGCCACCTGGATCGTGATGGGCGCGGGCATCGGTGTGGTCGTGGGGAGCGCCGCCGAACTGTGGCGTGACGTGGCACGACGAACCGCGCACTGACGCCCGCGGTACCGGCCGCGGCCCTTTCGTGATGTGATCCGATCCCGAGAACTCCGGAAGGACCGATCTGCCATGACCGCCATCACCACCGTCGACCGCGGCCCCCGCGTCGTCGCCCGCAGTGTCACCGTCAACGCCCCCGCCGAGGAGCTGTTCGCGCTCGTCACCGACCCGCGGAAGCACGGCCTCGTCGACGGATCGGGAACGGTCCGCGACAACGTCAAGGGCCCGTCGACCCTGTCCGAGGGCGCCAAGTTCACCACCTCGATGCGCATGTACGGCGTCCCGTACCGCATCACCAGCACGGTCACCGAGTACATCGACACGCCCGACCAGAAGGTCATCGAGTGGGCGCACCCCGCGGGCCACCGCTGGCGCTGGGAGTTCACCCCGACCGCGAATGGGCGTACCGAGATCACCGAGTGCTTCGATCCCCGGCCCTCGAAGATCGGCAAGGTCTTCGAGAAGATCGGCGTAGCCGACCAGAACGCGTCCGGCATCACCGAGACGCTCTCGCGCCTGGCCGCGAAGTACGAGACCGCGGGCTAGCCGCGGCCGGCCGGCCCGACACGGCCGCGTGCAGCCCGGTAGCGGGTGATGAGGGCCGCGGTGGAGGAATCCAGGTCGACTCCGCCGGGGTCGATCTCGCCGGGTTCGTCCGAGGCGAGTGCCGGGTACAGGTCGCGGGCCTGCTTCTTCCCCAGTTCGACCCCCCACTGGTCGAAGGCGTTGATGTTCCAGATCGCCCCCTGGACAAAGACGACATGTTCGTACAGGGCGATGAGCTGTCCGAGCACGCCCGGGGACAGAGTGGGCGCGAGGATCGTCGTCGAGGGACGGTTGCCGGGCATCACCCGGTGGGGGACGAGAGCGGCCTCGGTGCCGTCGGCCCTCAGCTCGGTCTCGGTCCGGCCGAAAGCCAGCACCCGGGACTGGGCGAACATGTTGCTCACGAGCAGGTCGTGCATGGCGGCGCGGTCGTCGGCCGCCATCGTTCCGTCCGAGGGGCGGGCGATGCCGACGAAGTCGACGGGGACGAGGTGGGTGCCCTGGTGCAGGAGTTGGAAGAACGCGTGCTGACCGTTCGTCCCCGGCTCACCCCAGTAGATCTCCCCGGTGGGGTAGTCCACCGGGGAGCCGTCGAGCCGGACCGACTTGCCCAACGATTCCATGGCCAACTGCTGGAGGTACGCGGGGAAGCGGGCGAGATCGTGCGCATAGGGGATGACGGCCCTGGACTGGGCGCCCAGGAAACTCGTGTACCAGACGCCCAGTAACCCCATGAGCAGTGGCGCGTTTCGATCGTCCGCCGCGGTGACGAAGTGCTCGTCGATCGTGCGCATGCCCTCCAGGAACTCGGTGAAGACCCCGGGCCCGAGGGTGAGCATGCAGCTGAGCCCGATCGCGGACCCCACCGAGAAGCGGCCACCGACCCAGTCCCAGAAGCCGAACACCGCCTCCTCGGCGATGCCGAACGCGGCCACCTCGTCGGACGCTGTCGAGACCGCGACGAAATGCGCGGCCACGGCGTCCTCCGCGCCGAGGCGATCGAGAAACCATCGACGGGCGGCGTGGGCGTTCGCGAGGGTCTCCTCGGTGGTGAACGTCTTGGAGGCGACGATCACCAGGGTGGTCTCGGGGTCGATCCCGGCCAGGGCGGAGTCGAGGTCGCGGGGGTCGACGTTCGACACGTAATGGGCGGTGATCCCGCCCGTCTGCAGGGGGCGTAGGGCCCGGTCGACCATCGCGGGTCCGAGATCCGATCCGCCGATGCCGATGTTGAGCACCGTGGTGATCTTCCTGCCGGTGTACCCGGTCCATTCCCCGCTCCGGACCCGCTCGGCGAAGGCGGTCATCGTCCGGAGCGTCTCGTGGACGTCGACGATCACGTCGCGACCATCCTGGGTCAGCGTGTCATCGGCGTCTCGTCGGAGAGCCGTGTGGAGGACGGCACGGTCCTCCGTGGTGTTGATGCGGTCGCCGCGGAACATGGCCGCGCGGCGGCCCGGCAGGTCCGCGACGCGCGCGAGGCCGAGGAGCGCGGTGACGACCTCATCGGTGACCAGGTTCTTGGACAGGTCGATATAGAGATCGCCTGCCGTCACGCCCAGTCGTGTCCCGCGGTCGGGATCGCGGTCGAACAACCTGCGCAGGGTGGTCTCCCCCGTCGAGGCCGCCAGCGCCTCGAGCATTCGCCACTCATCGGTGGTGCTGATGTCCCTGTCGATGCTGTTCACGGGCAGTCCTTCGGTGTGGTGGCGGAGGGGGGCGGAGCTGACGATACCGCGGTGTACACGCTTGACTACAGTTTCTGTACACAAGTGACTACAGTGGCGGTGGCGGGTCGATGCCCCCGACCGGCTGCACCTACGTGAGAGGCCTCGATGACCAACTCGAGCACGACGATGATCCCCGCCCGTGCCGCGGCCCGCCTGTCCGGGAAGGTGGCTGTCGTGACCGGCGCCGGACAGGGCGTGGGTCGGGGGATAGCCCTCGCCCTGGCCGAATCCGGGGCAGCGGTGCTGCTGGTGGGCCGGACACTGCGCAAGCTCGAATCGGTGGCCGAGGAGATCCGCGCCACCGGCGGCACCGCGGACTCCCTGGCCGTCGACATCACCGACGACACCGCGGCGGAGTCGATCGTCGCGACGGCGGTGACGTGGCTGGGCTCGGTGGACATCCTGGTGAACAACGCGAACCTCGCCGAACCGATGCCGCTGGACGAGTGCTCGGACGCCGCGTTCCGCACGGCATTCGAGGCCGGCCCCCGGGCCTCGCTGAGCCTGATGAAGCTCGCCCGCCCGTACATGGTCGCGCGGGGTGGCGGGGTGGTGATCAATCTCGTCTCCTCGGCCGCGGTCCGGTGGGACGCGGCGGACTACGGCGTCTATGCGGCGGTGAAGGAGGCGATCCGGGCGCTCACCCGGGCGGCCGCCTGCGAATGGGGCGCTGACGGGATCCGAGCCCTCAACGTCGCTCCCCACGCCCACAGCCCCGGCCTCGACTGGTGGATGCGCCACAACCCGGAGGAGGCCGAACAGTTCATCGCCGGCATACCGGCCGGGCGGGTGGGCGACCCGGTGGCGGACATCGGCCGGCCCGTGGCGTGGCTGTGCACGGCGGAGGCGTCCTACCTCACCGGCGTGACCGTCCCGCTCGACGGTGGTCAGTCCCGGTGGGGCTGACCACCACATCCACGATTTCCGACAGAAGAGGTCACACCATGCAGTTCTCCGTTCCGGTCGCGTTCAGCCCGATCGACCAACTCCTCGGCCTGGCCCGCGCGGCCGAGGACGCGGGCTTCGCCCGCGTCACGCTCCCCGATTCGCTGTTCCTGCCCCACCGGCAGGACGCCGACTACCCCTACACGCCCGACGGGTCGCGGATGTGGGACGAGCACACCCCGTGGGTCGAACCACTGACCGCCATCGCAGCAATGGGCGTGGTCACCTCGACCATCAGGTTCTGCCCGCAGGTCCTCAAACTCGGCCCCCGTCAGCCCCTGCTGCTGGCGCGGCAGTTGTCCACGGTCTCCCACCTGACCGGGGGGCGCGTCGACCTGGGGGTGGGGATCGGCTGGGATCCCAACGAGTTCGCGTGGTGCGGCGTCCCGTACCCGGGGCGCGGCAAGAGGGTCGACGAGATGCTCGAGATCATCCGCCTGGCCGGTGACGGCGGGTGGTTCGAATACCACGGTGAGCACTTCGACTTCGACCGCCTCACCCTGGACCCGCCGCCCGTGACCCAGGTGCCGTTCTACGTGGGCGGGCACACCGCCCCGGCCCTCCGCCGAGCCGTCCGGATCGGCCAGGGGTGGACCTCGGCGATGATGGGATACGACGAGATCGCCGCCACCATCACCCGCCTCGGCGACCTGCTCGAGGCCGACGGCCGCTCCCTCGCCGACCGCGGGGACGGCCGGCCGTTCGAGGTTCAGGTGGCCTGCACCGACCGATACGGCAGCCGCGGTTTCGCCCAACTCGAGGAGGCGGGGGTCACCGATGTCATCGTCATCCCGTGGCTGATCGAGGGCCACGGATACGACGCCCCGCTGGACGCCAAGTGCGAGTCGATCGCCCGGTTCGGCGAGAAGTACATCAGCGCATGACCTCGACACACATCAACCACACCTCTACGACCCCAAGGAGCCCCGCATGCCCGAGACCCCGCCTGTGAAGCTCGGTTACAAGGCGTCGGCCGAGCAGTTCGGTCCGCGCGATCTGGTGGAGTTCGCCGTGATGGCGGAGCAGGCGGGCATGGATTCGGCCACGGTGTCGGATCATTTCCAGCCCTGGCGCCACGACGGCGGCCACGCGCCGTTCTCGTTGGCGTGGATGACGGCGGTGGGGGAGCGCACCGAGCGGCTGCAGTTGGGGACCTCGGTGCTCACCCCGACGTTCCGGTACAACCCGGCCGTGCTCGCCCAGGCGTTCGCCACCATGGCGTGCCTCTACCCGGGCCGGGTGTTCCTGGGCGTGGGCACCGGCGAGGCGCTGAACGAGATCGCGACCGGCCACCGGGGCGAGTGGCCGGAGTTCAAGGAGCGGTTCGCGCGCCTGCGTGAGTCGGTTCGTCTCATGCGCGAGTTGTGGACGGGTGAGACGACGAACTTCGAGGGCGACTTCTACTCGACCAAGGATGCCTTCCTCTACGACGTGCCCGAGGGTGGTGTGCCCGTCTTTGTCGCCGCGGGCGGTCCGGTGGTGGCCAAGTACGCCGGCCGGGTGGGCGACGGGTTCATCTGCACCTCCGGCAAGGGGATGGAGCTGTACACCGACAAGTTGCTCCCGGCCGTGGAGGAGGGAGCGCAGATCAATGAGCGGGACTCGGCGCAGATCGACCGGATGATCGAGATCAAGATCTCCTACGACCCCGACCCTGAGGCGGCGTTGGAGAACTGCCGGTTCTGGGCGCCGCTGTCCCTGACCCCGGAGCAGAAGCATTCGGTGGATTCGCCGCGGGAGATGGAGCGGCTCGCGGACGAGCTGCCGATCGAGCAGGTCGCCAAGCGGTGGATCGTCGCCTCGGATCCCGACGACGCCGTCGAACAGGTCAAGAAGTACGTCGACGCGGGCCTGAACCACTTGGTCTTTCACGCCCCCGGACACGACCAGAAGCGCTTCCTCGACCTCTTCACATCCGACCTCGAACCGCGACTGCGTCGCCTCGCGTAGGCGCCGCGGGCGGGCAGGTGACCCGCCCGGCCGCCCACCCCGCGCTCAGGCCCGGGTGAGCAGCAGCGGCGCCGCCGCGACCCGCGACCAGGGTCCGCCCGCGAAGGTCAGGCCGATCAGGCGCCGGTCGTCGAGCGGCCGGAACTCGTCCCGCACCCAGCGCCACGGCACCGGGCTCGAGGCGCCGTACGCGCAGACGATCACCTGACCGTCGTCGAGCCACGAGGACTCCAGCGTCACCCGCATCGGCAGGGTCTCCCGTGGCGGGCGGCCCTCGTCGTCGTCGACCAGGTTCATCGCGCCGCCCCCGGGGGCGAAACGCTTGCCCTGCCAGCCCGGCATGCCGCCGAGCGCGATCGCGCGCGGTGCCGCCACCCTCAGCGGGGCGGGGCCGAGAAAGGTGACGACGTAGTCACCGGGGGCGGGCAGGTCGGTCGGCGGCGTGGCCTGCGAGAACAGGGCGCGCAGTCGACCGAGCGAGGTCGGCAGGGCGGCGGTCACG
>NZ_JABFAN010000019.1:28234-39024 GCF_017168155.1 Dietzia sp. KRD202
CTGCAGTAGGGGACGCTGCAGTAGGGGACGCGGTGGGGGACGCGGCGCGGCGGGCCCGGTAGCGGGCGGCGAACCGCTCGGCCATGGCAGTGATGGTCAGGCTCGGGTTGACGCCGACGTTCGCCGGGATCGACGACCCGTCCACCACGTACAGGCCCGGATGCCCGAAGACCTGGTGGTCGGTGTCGATCACGCCGTCGGAGGCGTCGGTCCCCATCGCCGCGCCGCCGAGCACGTGAGCGGTGATCGACTTGCCGCCCACGCTCTCGAGCAGCAGGTTGAGGGGCCGGCCGCCCACCGACTCGGCGAACCGCCGCGCGACCTCGTTGGCCTGCGGCAGATAGCTGGGGGCCGGCTCGCCCTCCCCGGCCCGCGACCGCAACACCCGCCGCCACGGCGTGATCGGGGAGCGGTCGAACACGAGCCGGATCTCGTTCTCCACGTTCTGCATCACCGTGAACACGCTCAGGCGCTCGATGAAGTTGCGCGCGGTCATCAGCCGCACCTGTTGTAGAGGCCGCCGCGCGAGCTGGGCCAGGATCGCGCGGCGGCGACGGGCGGGGTCAGCGCCGTCGATCAGCGGTCCGAGCTGTAGCCGCATGTGCCAGCCGCCGACGTACCGGTTCTGGGTGACGTGCGTGGCGGCGTCCGGGTAGAACTCGCTCGAGATGGTGGGGCCGCGGGTGAGGTCGGCATCGGGGTCGTCGGCCAGGACCGCGGTGATGGCCTCGGAGTTGGTGCGCACGCCCTCGCCGAGCCGGGCCGAGACGCGGGGGAGCAGGCCCTGCTCGCGGGAGCGGAACAGGAGCTCGACGGTGCCGAGGACGCCCGCGGCCACCACCACCTCGGCGGCGTGGAGCGTCTCCCCGCCCGCGGTGCGGACCTCGTATCCGCCGCCGCGGAGTTCGGCGATCGTGTCCACCTTGGTGTCGGGGCGGATCCGGGCGCCGCGCTTCTCCGCCAGCCACAGGTAGTTGAGATCGAGGGTGTTCTTACTGCCGTACGGGCAGCCGACGAGGCACGCGCCGCAGAGCCGGCAGCCCGTGCGATCGGGCCCTTCGCCGCCGAAGAACGGATCCGGCACGGTCACGCCCTCCTCGCCGGGTGCGCCGAACCAGATCGCCATCGGCGTCGGGCCGTACGTCCCACCGGCGCCCATCGACCTGGCCGTGGCCTCGAGGTGCTCGTCCATCTCGCCGACGAACCGCGTCGTCTCGCGCCCGAGCGTGCGGGCGGCGGTGCGGTAGTGCCCCGCCAGCTGTGCGCGCCACCCGTCGGCCACCGCGGGCCAGGCCGGGTCGGTGAAGAACTCGTCCTCCGGTTCGAGCAGCACGCCGGCCCACACGATGCTGCCGCCGCCCACGCCCGCACCGCCGATGATGCCGACGTGCCGCAGCACCCGCTGCCAGAAGAAGCCCTTGAGCCCCAGCTCGGGCATCCACAGATACTTGCGCGGGTCGGTGCGGGCGGCGAGGAGATCGGCGGGGGAATGACGACGACCCTGTTCGAGCACCAGGACCGAGCGCCCCTGCTCGGCCAGCCGAAGAGCAGAGACCGCGCCGCCGAAACCACTGCCGATCACGATGACATCAGTGGTTCTCGAGGGGCGCGGATCGTGCGGCGGGCCGGGGGTCATGCGCCGATCCTAGGACGGGTGTCCAGGTTCGCGGGGCGGATCAGACAGTGCCGCTTGGTGCGGTCGTCGCGCGGCGGGCAGGTGGGCATCGCGTTCCCCGTGAGGAACCTCCGGGAAGCGAGTGGAATGCGTATCAACGAGCAGGTCGTCCCGGTCACCGGCGGAGCACGCGGACTCGGCGTGGAGATCATCCGCGCCTTCTTGCGGGTGGGCGCCCTCGTCGTCGTCGACTACCGACGCAGCGAGGCCGCCGCCGACCTCGACCGTGAGCTCGGCGAGGGCCGCCCCGACTCACGACGCCCCGACTCACGACGCGCCGACTCACGACGCGCCGACTCACGACGCGCCGACTCACGACGCGCCGTCGCACTACGCGCCGACGTGACCGACGACGACGACGACGGCGACGAGGTGCGCGCCCTCTCCGACCGACGCCCGGCCGCGGCCGGAGACCCTCACCTGGGAGGACTTCGACTCGCAGCCGCGTGACGCGGTCAAGGCCACCCTCGCCACCGACCTCGGGCCGGACGGCATCATGGTGGTCTCCGGCGGCCTGCTGCGCACCACCGACGCCTGGGCCGCTACACCTGAAGAGGCGCTCGACGTCATCGACTCCGGGACCCCGCTGCGGCGCGTGATCACCCCGGCCGAGCTCGCCGACGCGGTGCTGTTCTTCGCCTCCCCGTGGGCGCGGGCCGTGACCGGGCAGAACCTCATCGTCGACGGCGGGTTGGTCGAGGGCTGACCCTTGCCCGGGCCAGCTCGGGTGGGGGAAGCTGGTGGCATGGAACTGCCCTCGGTCACCTCCTCGCGAACGGCCGAGGGCCGGCGGATCGAGGCGGCTGAGGCGGCGGTGGCCGAACTCGACCAGCGACTGTCCGAGTGGGACGAACAGCGAGCCCTCGTCGCCGCAGATGAGCTCGGGGGCGACCCCCACGCCCACGTCCCCGCGACCTGGCCGACCGTCGCGGAGGCGCAGGCGTCCGCCGCCGGTCGGCTCGCGGCGCCGCTGTCACAGGCCGCCGTCGAAGCGGAATGCTCGGAACTCCGCTGGGCGGGCCTGGGGAAACTGATCGGGGCCGGCATCTCGGCGGCGGTACTGCTGTCCGTGCCGCTGACGCTCGTCCTGCACGCACTGGTGGGGACATGACGGCCCCGGGGTCGGGGCCGGGGTCTCGGCGGCCCGGCGCATCGGCCGTGGGGCGGTGACGGCATGCCCCTGATCCTCGCGTTGCTGCTGCTCACGGTGATCGCCGGGCTCGCCGCCTGGGTCGCGGTGACCGGCTGGCTCGTGCGGTCCGGGCTGGAGGATCTGTCCCGCCGCCGCCGACTACGGCGGGGGTCCGACCCGGTCCAGCTCACCGCCGAGCGCGCAGTGGATTCGGCCCGGCATTCCTACTTCCTGGCGCTGGAGGCGCTGACCGAGACCCTCGACCGGTGGTACGCGCTCCGGCCCACTCTGGGGATCGGTACCCCGCTCGAGGGCACCTATCCCGACGTCAGGGACCGCACCGACGCCGATCCGGAGTTCGCCGCGCTGCTCGAGCGGGCGAACGCCGCCTGCCTCGACAACCGCTCCGGCCACCCGGATGCGGTCCCGGACCTGCTCGAGGAGACCGCGCGCATGGACTCCCTGATGCTCGCCATCCGCGAACGCGTCCACCGCGCGGGTCGGCCGAAATGAGCGACTCCGCCTCGCCCCACCCGCGCGTGGCGGGTGACGGGAGGCGGAGTAGCGGCGTCTGCGGGGTGGGCTCAGGCGATGCCGGAGCCCTCGTCGGCCGCGGGGGAGGTGTTGGTGCCGCCGTCGTTGATCTCGAAGCGCGTCCACTTGCCGTCCATGTCGACCTCCATGGCGTAGCCGAGCGAGTCGTCCGGGACCTCGACCGTCTTGAACCAGTCGTAGGCCTTGGTGTCGTCGGCGAACTCCTTCTCGTCGATCACGTTCTGCTTGGGGTCAATCACGCGGTAACGGGGCATGCTTGCTCCTTCGTCTCGAGGGAAGTTGAGTTCTCTTCCGCAGTGTGGGGGATTCGGCACGACCTCGCATCCGGACGGGTGGCCGCCGGTGGCGCGTACCGTCGATGCAGCTACACGACCCAGGAGGCCCGCCAGTGAGCACCGACCCCACCTTCACGCCCTCCGACCGGCCCGACGCCGTCCAGCCCGACGACGCGGTGCTGATCGACCCCACCTCCAAGTACGAGGTGGAGATTCCTCTGCAGTCGCAGCCCGTTCCCGGGTTGGCGTCCGAGCTCGTCCCGCCCGCCGACCACGGCGAGACGTCCTACGTCGGCCACGGTCGGCTCACCGGCCGACGGGCGCTCATCACGGGCGGTGACTCGGGAATAGGTCGGGCCATCGCGATCGCCTACGCCCGCGAGGGCGCCGATGTCGCGATCGGCTACCTGCCGTCCGAGCAGTCCGACGCCGACGAGGTCGCGCGACTGGTCCGCGAGGCCGGACGGACATGCGTGCTGCTGCCCGGCGATGTGGGCGACGAGGAGGTCGCCCGGGGGATCGTCCGCGACGCCGTCGCCGGGCTCGGCGGGATCGACGTGCTGGTGCTCAACGCCGCCCGGCAGACCTACGTGGAGAATCTCGAGGACCTGACCTCCGAGCAGTGGGCCGAGACGATGAACGTCAACATCTCGGCGCCGTTCTGGATGATGCAGGAGGCCCTGGGGCATCTGCAGCCGGGCGCCAGTGTCATCTTCACCTCGTCTGTGCAGGCCTACACGCCGTCGCCGGGCCTCGTGGACTACGCGACCTCACGTGCGGCGGTCAACACCATGTCCAAGGCGTTGGCGCAGCAACTCGCGCCCCGGGGGATCCGCGTCAACGCCGTGGCGCCCGGGCCTTTCTGGACGGCGCTGCAGGTCTCTGGCGGGCAGAAGCCGGAGAAGCTGCCGTACTTCGGTCAGAAGAACCCGCTGGGCCGGCCCGGTCAGCCGGTCGAGATGGCCGGCGCCTACGTCTACCTGGCCTCCGAGGAGTCGTCGTACACGACCGGCAACACGCTGTCGGTGACCGGCGGTGCGCCCACGCCCTGAGCCGGCTCAGCGAAGCCGCACGCCGTGCCCAGCCGCAGCCGCGCGCCGAGCCCAGCCGAAGCCTCACGCCGAGCCCAGCCGAAGCCTCACGCCGAGCCCAGCCGCAGCCGCGCGCAACCACTGCAGCCGCGCACGAAATTCCGTCAGCGGCTGCAGTGGTTGCGCGCGGATGGCGCGGGGTCGGCTGCGGGCCGGTTCGTGAGGTCGGCCGTGGGCAAGTCAGAGGAGTTGCGCTCGTCGGAGCCCGGCGGTCAATAGGCGCTCGAACCGGGCGGGCTTGAACAGGTCGTTCCAGATCCAGCGGATCACCACCACCCCGAGATCCCGCAACTGGTCCTCGCGCTGCTTCTCGAGCCACACCACCTCGCTCGGGTCCGTGCCGTTGCTGGCGCGGCCCGAGTACTTGATCCTGCCGTCGAACTCGCCGGCCAGTCTGCCTTCTCCCCAGGAGAAGTCAGTACGGGCGATGACGTGTCCTTCGGGTGAGAGGTAACGGTGCTGCAGTCGAGGGGTCGGAATGACGTGCAGGGATCTCATGACGCAGCGGGAGAGCGATTCACCAGGGCTCTCCGCGAGAGGGTCCGCAAAATCCACAGCCTCTCGGGCTATCGCGACACCGGTGCGGCCGCGGTGAAGTTCGAGCTCGTTCACCAGAGAAGTCCGCGTGACCAACTTCAGGCGTAGCGCATGGTCCGCCGCGCAGACGCCCGCATCGAAGCCTGCAGTCCGGGCAAGGTCGATGATCGTCCGATCAACGGTCGTGACGGGGATGCCGTCGACCTCGGTGGCTGACAGGGAACTCCCCGGAGAGGTATGGATCTGGACGTGAGGGGTCTTGCGTCCTCCGGCGGGCCGGCCGACCGTCAGGTGGACGCCCTGGGTCCGGGTTCTGACGAGGGGGAGGCCGTGGAGCTCCGCTGCCGTGTGGTGGCTGATCAGTGCCCCGGCCGGTCCCTCTGACAGCGCGATCCTGGAGGACCTGACGGCGGAGGCCTTCCGGGACTCACCGGCGACGGGCAAATGAAACCACCCGTGCCTGCTCCTGATCAGGCTTCCTGCAGAGACCGCGGCCGTGAGTGCGCGGTGCGACAGTCCCGCCCGGGTCGCCTCTGCCGTCGTGAAGGGTTGCCCCGTGACAAACGGGATCGCTGGTGTCATGGCGGCAACGGTGCCAGGGCCCCCCGGTGAATCCGGCCCACAAACAAGGCCGGCGGCCGGACCCTGTGGAGAAGCCGGCCCTGTGAAATTCAGGTCCTGGCAGTCCTGGACCAGGCCTCGCCGGACAACCGCGCGCAATTACTGCAGCCGCCCACGATAACTCGTGAGCGGCTGCAGTGATTGCGCGCGGCTGCGGGCGGAGTTGTCGGGACGGCTGCCGGCGACGGATCAGGTGTCGTGGATGATCACCCCGCGCATGATCTTGCCGTCCTGCAGGTCCTGGTAGCCCTCGTTCACCTGGTCGAGCGTGTAGGTCGTGGTGATGAGTTCGTCCAGCTTGAGCTTGCCCTCGTCGTACAGGCGCAGGAGCTTGACGATGTCGTACTGCGGGTTGGCGGAACCGAACAGGGTGCCTGTGATGGTCTTCCCGAACAGGGCCATCATGGTGCCGCTGACCTGGACGGTCTTGTCCGTCATGTTGCCCAGGCCGGTGATCACCACCGTGCCGCCCTTGCCGATCACGTCGAACGCGCTCGAGACGACCTGCTCGTCGACGGTGCCCACCAGGATGAGCGCCTGGTCCGCCATCTGTCCCCAGGTCAGCTTCTCGACCTCGGCGTGGGCCTCGGCGGCGTCGGCGAAGGCGTGGGTGGCGCCGAACTTCAACGCCTCGTCGCGCTTGAACTGAACGGGATCCACCACGACGACGTGGCGGGCACCGGAGTGGACGGCGCCCTGGACGGCGTTGATGCCCAGGCCGCCGATGCCGTAGATGACCACGGTGTCGCCCTGGCGCACGTTGCCGGCGTAGGTGGCGGTGCCCCAGCCCGACGGCACGCCGCAACCCACCAGGACGGCCTTGTCGAGCGGCAGCCAGTCGTCGACCTTGACCACCGAGTGCTGTGAGATCACCGATCGCTCGGAGAAGGTGCCGAGCATGCACATCGCGCCGAAGTCCTTGCCGTCCGAGTGGAAGCGGAAGGTCCCGTCGGGCATGTGGCCCTCGAGGATCGTCGCACCCATGTCGCAGAGGTTCTGCCGACCGGTCGAGCAATACCTACAGGTCCCGCAGTTGGGGATGAACGAGCACACCACGTGGTCGCCCGGCTTGACCTTGGTCACGCCCACGCCCACGGCCTCGATCACCCCGGCTCCCTCGTGCCCGCCGACGATCGGGAAGCGCGGCGGGAGTGAGCCGTCGGACAGGTGCAGGTCGGAGTGGCACAGGCCCGCGGCCGTGTACTTGATCAACACCTCACCGGGGCCGGGATCGTCCAGGTCGAGCTCGATGATCTCGAACGGCTTGTGGAGGTCGAACAGTACTGCTGCTTTGGTCTTCACGACGGTGTTCCTTTCGGGGAGCGCAGGATGGGAAGGGGTGAGTGGGAAGAGAGGGGAGTCGCCGACGTCCCCGGAGGGGGCACAGGGACGCCGGGTCCCGGTTCGTGGAGCTCGATCACTCAGAGCTCGATCACTCAGAGCTGGATGTTGACCGACCTGGTCTGGGTGTAGAGGTCCAGCGCACCCTGGCCCAGTTCGCGGCCCCATCCGGACTGCTTGAACCCGCCGAACGGCATGGCGGTGTCGAAGCCGTTGTACTGGTTGACCCAGACCGAGCCGGCGTGCAGACGGCTGGCGACCTTGTGGGCCTTGGAGATGTCCTTCGTCCAGACGCCCGCGGCGAGGCCGTAGATCGAGTCGTTGGCCTGCCGGACCGCGTCGTCGATGTCGGTGAACCGCAGGGCCGAGACGACGGGGCCGAAGATCTCGTCCGTGACCACCCGGTGGTCGGGTTCGACGTCCACGAAGACGGTCGGTTGGACGAAGAAGCCGGTGTCACCGTGTCGGCCGCCACCGGTCAGAGCGCGTCCGCCGTCCTCGATCCCGGCTCGTAGGTAGTAGGAGACCTTGTCGAACTGGTCCTGGTCGACGAGCGGGCCGAGTTCGGTGGCGGGGTCCAGGCCGTGCCCGATGGTGGCCTGGGCGGCGGCGTCGGCGACGGCCTGCGTGAACTCCTCGTAGATGGAGTCCTCGACGTACAGGCGGGTGCCGGCGGTGCAGGCCTGCCCGTGGTTGAACATCCACGCGGCCACGGACCCGGCGACGGCGGCCTCGAAGTCGCAGTCGGCGAAGACGATGTTGGCGCTCTTGCCGCCCAGCTCGAGGGAGACCTTCTTGAGGTTGCCCTTGGCTGCGTCGACGATCAGCTTCCCGACCTCGGTGGAGCCGGTGAAGGCCACCTTGTCCACGTCGTCGTGGGCCGAGATGGCCGCGCCGGCGTCGCCGAAGCCGGTGACGATGTTGACCACGCCGTCGGGAACCCCGGCCTCGGCGATGACCTCGCCCAGCAGCAGCGCGGTCAGCGGCGTCTGCTCGGCCGGCTTGAGCACCAGCGTGTTGCCGGTGGCCAGGGCGGGTGCGAGCTTCCATGCCGCCATGAGCAGGGGGAAGTTCCAGGGGATGATCTGCCCGCACACGCCCACGGGGACGCGCTGGGTGTAGGCGTGGAACTGCTTGTCGCCGGCGAACGGCATCGACACGTTGACGGTGGAGCCCTCGATCTTGGTGGACCAGCCGGCGTAGTAGCGGAACACGTCCGCAGCCCATGCCACGTCGACGGCGGTCGCGATCGCCACGGACTTGCCGTTGTCCAGCGCCTCGATCTGGCCGAACAGCTCGGCCTTGGCGTCCAGCAGGTCGCCGATGCGCCAGAGGATCTGCTCGCGCTGGTTGGGCTTCATCGTGGCCCAGGCGCCGTCGTCGAATGCGCGGCGTGCGGCGGCCACGGCCCGGTTGACGTCCTCGGGCCCGCCGTGGGCGACCTGGGTGATCTCGGCGCCGGTAGCGGGGTCGTAGGTGCCGAAGGTGCGGCCGTCGGCGGCGTCGACCCACTGCCCGTCGATGAAGAGCTGGTGCGGGCGGCCGAGGAAGTCGCGGGCCTCGGTGCCGAGCCGCTCGTCGACCTGGGTGGTGGCGCCGGTGTCCCGGGAGAGTGTGCCGGTCATTGTGTCCTCCAAGAATCCCGACCGGCTCAAGTGTGAGGCCGGTCACAACCCATCATGGGGTCGGTCCGGCTCGGCGGAGTGTTCAGATTCTGGACACCATGCACAACACGGACAGCATCGACGACGCCGGGCAGAGGCCGGGTCGACGCCGCCCGTCAGGACAAGCCGAACTCGCGCATCCGGGCGTACAGGGTGGTCCTGCTGATGCCCAGCCGTCTGGCGGCGCGTGACCGGACGCCGTCGCATTCGGCCAGGGCGGCGACGATCGCGTCGTACTCGCCTCTCGCCAGCTCCCCGGCCCGGGGCGGGCGTCCGGTGCGGGCGCGGGACGGCAGTGAGTCCACGTCGAGGGTCGTCGATCCCCTGTGCCCGGATTCGGTGAGGCATTCGCTCAGGATCGACCGCAGGGAGATCAGTCCGTTGGGCAGGTCCAGGGCGCAGACGGCGTCCGTGAAGCGCGCTGTGGGCACGGTCGGGCCGAGCCCCTTCTCGGCGGTCAGTTCCGTCACCATCCGGGCGACGATCTCGGCGCTCTCGGCCCCCCGTTCGTGCAGCGGCCGCAGAACGGTCCTCGTCCCGCACGCGTCCAGTGCCTCCGTCACCGCCGCGCGGGGGTCCTCGCGACTGGTGACGACGACGAGGGCGGCCCCCGCCGACCGTAGGCGTGCTGCCAGGCGGCGCAGGTCGGCGTCGTCGAGGAGGTCGATGTCGTCCAGGACCAGCGGCCTGCCCTGATCGCCCTGGTCACGTAGGGCGGGCACCACGAGCCCGATCCACGCGGCGTCCGCGCTGTCGGCTTCCGCGAGACGGACGTGCAGGGCGCCCGGGCCGGCGATGTCCCGCGCCGTCGTCGATCGTCCCGACCCGGAGGGGCCGACCACGGCGTGGGCCCGCCCGGTGGCCCCGCTGGAGGAGCCGGGCGTGGACGCGGCGGGCATCGCCGACCTCCCCGGGGTGGACGCGGCCATGGCGGCAGTGGAGGCAGGCCGGGTGCTGCCCAGGACGGGCACGGCCGGGTGCTGTTGGTCCGGGAACACCAGGTCGAGCAGGTGCCCACGGCGGCCGACCCGGCTCGAGAGCACCCCGACCGTACCCACCGACAGCTCGACGGAGTCGCCCAGCTCGTCCCGGTCGACGAGGCGCCGGAGCCTGCCGAGGTCGCGGGCGTCCAGCCGTTCCAGGCTCGAGTGCGAGGCCAGCACGACCTCGTCACCGAACGCGCATGTCGCGGTGTCCGAGGCCCGGGTGCGTTCGACGAAGCGGTGCCACAGTTCGCGGTCGTCGGCACGGGCGGTGTCGACGTAGCGGGCCTCGATGTCCGCGACGATCTTCCGGACGAACGGCGCGAACATGCGGGAGGCGTCGGCGCTCATACCCGTGAGATCCACCGCGCCGACCAGGCGTCGCGTGAGCGGGTCGATGATCGGGTGCCCGTAGCAGGCGAAGTCGCGCAGGACCTCGGCGAAGTGTTGCTCGCCGTGGATGAACACCCCGGCGCGGGTCTCGAGGGCCGTGCCGATGCCGTTGTTGCCCACCGTGTCCTCGGTCAGGGTCGCCCCGTCGTCGACCCCGCGCCGCAGCAGCATGCGGGAGATCCGGGCGTTGTCGCGTACCGAGCGGATGACCCGACCCTCGCGGTCGGCGAGCAGGAGCATCGCCCCGGTGTCCTTGAGGACCTCGTCCAGGTCGTCCATCACCGGTCGGGCGGCTTCGGCGAGCCGGTGGGAGCGCGATGCGCGTGGGTCGGGGGCTCCGGGCCGGGCGCTCTTCGGGGTGAGTCCGCACGATGCGGATCTGCGCCAGGACAAATCGATGTGGTCCTCACCGGGGGCAGGGGAGGAGGGGCGGACGGTCTGGGTCACAGGGCGCCTCCGGCCGGTCGGGTGGTATGTGATCTACACCATACGGCCGCGGCGGCGTGCGTGATGCCCCCGGTAG
>NZ_JABFAN010000019.1:39124-96628 GCF_017168155.1 Dietzia sp. KRD202
GGTCCGGGCTCAGGGGTGGCGCGCCGCGTGCGCCGGGTGGACGAGGTGCGGGGGCAGGCCGACGGCGGGGGCGCGGCCCGGGCGCGAGGCCAGCCGGGCGGAGACCGTGTCGGCGCACGCGCTGACCGCCCGGGTGGCACGGGCGACGGCCCGACCGGTCATGCGTCGGCCCGGGGCGACGGCCACCGATCCGATCGCGCGGCCGTCCGCACGCAGGACCGGTGCCGCGATCGAGGCCACCGCCAGGTCCGCGGCGGCGTCGAGCTCCGCGTTGGTCACGTCGAGTTCCGACAGCTCCACGAACAGTTCGGACACGCGGTCACGGACCAGGGCACCGATCCCGGACGCCTCGAGGGAGTCGGCCATCCGGAGTAGTTCGCGTCGTGCGGGGGTCAGTCGCTCGATCGACCACCCGCGTCGCGCGATCTGCGGCAGGACAGTCTCGAGTCGATCCCGTGCGGCGGGGGTGAGCCCCGCGGAGTCGGCGAGCCAGCGGCGCTGCTCGAACACGGGGAGGCGGGCCGCCAGTTCGCGGGCGAAGGGCGCACGCACCGGGACCACATGACCGACGGGCATGGCCTCGCGGGAGGCGGTGCGCATACCGGCACCGACCGAGTCGACGACCTCGGCCATCCCGTCGCGGACCTCGAAGACCACGGCCGCGATGCCGGTGGAGTCGACCAGGGCCTCGAGGGGCTCGCGGGCCGCCCGGACCAGATCGACCTCGGCGGCCAGCGCCGTGCCCACCTCGCGCAGTCTCGGCCCGGCACGCCACCCGCCGCCGACCTTCTCCGCCCAGGCCTGGGACTCCATCTCGGAGAGCACCGCGTGGAGGGTCGATCTGCTGGCGCCGGTGACGCGGGCGATCTCGGCCAGGGGCAGGGGAGGGCCGTCTGTCGCCAGGGCCTCGACCACCGAGAGCACCCGACGGGTCGGATCGTGTCGCATAGTCGTCATCCTATGTCAATTAGTCGACAGTTGCCCGTCAGTTGCGCTCTCCGAGATGTAAATTCCTCGATGGCAAGCGCACGATGGTCCGGATGCCCGAGGACAGACAGATCTGTCTGCCCTCAGCCGACCGGGACCCCGGCCGGCCCACGACACTGGAGGTCGCATGACGACGAGGTCGGCGGTGACGCTCTCGCATCTCGACGCGCTCGAGGCAGAGTCCGTCCACATCTTCCGCGAGGTAGCCGCACAGTTCGAACGCCCGGGGATGCTCTTCTCCGGAGGCAAGGACTCGGTGGTGATGTTCCACCTCGCCCGCAAGGCCTTCTGGCCCGCGCCGATGCCGTTCCCGCTCATGCACGTGGACACGGGACACAACTTCGACGAGGTCATCGAGTACCGCGACCGGGTCGTGGCCGAGACCGGCGTCCAGCTGCTCGTCTCCCACGTCCAGGACGACATCGACGCCGGCCGCGTGGTCGAGGAGACCGGACCGGGCACCAGCCGCAACCGCCTCCAGACCACCGCGCTGCTGCGCGGCATCCAGGAGAACCGCTTCGACGCGGTCTTCGGCGGGGCCCGCCGCGACGAGGAGAAGGCCCGGGCCAAGGAGCGCGTCTTCTCGTTCCGTGACGCGTTCGGCGCCTGGGACCCCCGCGCACAGCGCCCCGAGCTGTGGAAGCTCTACAACGGCAACCACCGCAAGGGCGAGCACATCCGCGTCTTCCCGCTGTCCAACTGGACGGAGCTGGACATCTGGCAGTACATCGAGCGCGAGGACATCGACCTGCCGCCGATCTACTACGCCCACGAGCGTGAGGTCATCGAGCGCGACGGCATGCTCCTGGCCAACACCCGGTTCCTCGAGACGCTGCCCGGCGAGGAGGCCCGCACCGAACTGGTCCGCTTCCGCACCGTCGGCGACGCCACCTGCACCGGCTGCGTCGAGTCCGACGCCTCCGACAACGCCGCCGTCGTCGCCGAGGTGGCGGGCACCCGCGTCACCGAGCGCGGCGCCACCCGGGCCGACGACCGGATCTCCGAGGCCGGCATGGAAGACCGCAAGAAAGAGGGCTACTTCTGATGAGCACCCCGACCACCGAGACCCGGCACGCCGCGACCGACCACGGCCACACCGACCACGGCCACACCATGTCCGACCAGGCCCAGTTGCTGCGCATCGCCACCGCCGGCTCCGTCGACGACGGCAAGTCGACCCTGATCGGCCGGCTGCTGTTCGACTCCAAGGGCATCTTCGAGGACCAGCTGGCCTCCATCGAGGCCACCTCCGCCAAGCGGGGCGACGAGTACACCGACCTCGCGCTGCTCACCGACGGGCTCCGGTCCGAGCGGGAGCAGGGCATCACGATCGACGTGGCGTACCGCTACTTCTCGACCCCGCGGCGCAAGTTCATCATCGCCGACACCCCGGGCCACGTGCAGTACACGCGCAACATGGTCACCGGCGCCTCCACCGCCGACGTGGCGATCATCCTCGTCGACGCCCGCAAGGGCGTGCTCGAGCAGACGCGCCGCCACGCGTTCCTCTCCGCACTGCTGGGCATCCCGCGCCTGGTCGTGGCCGTGAACAAGATGGACCTCATCGACTACGACGAGGCCACCTTCGAGGCCATCCGGACCGAGTTCACCGACTTCGCCGCCAAGCTCGAGGTCCACGACGTGACGTTCGTGCCGCTCTCGGCGCTCAAGGGCGACAATGTGGTCGACCGCTCGGAGGCCATGCCCTGGTACACCGGCCCGGCGATGCTCGACCACCTCGAGAACGTGCACATCGCCTCGGACCGCAACCTCACCGACGTCCGGTTCCCGGTCCAGTACGTGATCCGCCCCCAGCGGGCCGACGGACTGGATCACCGCTCGTTCGCCGGCACCGTCGCGGGCGGCATCATCAAGGTCGACGACGACGTGGTGGTCATGCCGTCCGGTCGGCAGTCGACGGTCAAGGCGATCTGGGGCCCGGGCGGGGCGGAGCTGGACGAGGCCGCCGCGCCCGCCGCGGTGACGATCGCACTGAACGACGAGATCGACATCGTCCGCGGCGAGATGATCGCCCGTCCGGGCAACCGTCCGCACCAGGGCACCGAACTCGAGGCGATGGTCTGCTGGTTCGACGACGCCACCACGCTGCAGCAGAACAAGCGCTACGTCATCAAGCACACCACCCGCGACACCAAGGCGATCGTCACGGGGATGGAGTACCGGCTCGACGTCAACACCCTGCACCGCGACCCGGATTCCACAGAACTCGACCTCAACGAGATCGGCCGCATCGGACTGCGCACGCAGACCCCGCTGATGTACGACGCCTACCGGCGCAACCGCGACACCGGTGCGTTCATCATGGTCGACGAGATCACCGGCAACACCGTGGGCGCGGGCATGATCATCGGGCCCGCCACCACGGGGTCCAATGTGGTCTGGCACGCCGGGGCCGTCCAGCGCGGGGACCGGGGGCAGGGCCGCACGCTGTGGCTCACCGGTCTGTCGGGCTCGGGCAAGTCCACGATCGCCTCCGAGGTGGAGCGGCTGCTCATCGAGTCCGGGCACCCCGCCTACATCCTCGACGGCGACAATCTGCGGCACGGCCTCAACGCCGACCTCGGGTTCTCGGCCGCCGATCGCGCCGAGAACATCCGCCGCACCGCGGAGGTCGCGGCGCTGTTCGCGGACGCCGGCGTCGTCGTCGTCTGTTCCCTCATCTCGCCCATGCGCGCCGACCGCGACGCGGCGCGCGAGGTCCACGCCAAGGCCGACCTGCCGTTCACCGAGGTCTTCGTGGACACCCCGCTGGCCGAGTGCGAGGCCCGTGACCCCAAGGGCCTGTACGCCAAGGCCCGGTCCGGTGAGATCCCGGAGTTCACCGGGGTGTCGGCTCCGTACGAGCCGCCGCTGACCCCCGACCTGCACATCCGCCCCGAGGACGGGACCGCGGAAGAGGTCGCGCAGCGGATCCTCAGCTCCATCCTGGGAATCTGAGCCGGTGCCCGAGGCCCTCTGGACCTACGATTCGCTGGGGCTGCTGGTCGTCAGCGCCGTCATCGGCGTGGTGATCGGTCTGACGGGGATGGGCGGCGGCGCCCTGATGACGCCGGCGCTCATCCTCGTGGGCATCCCACCGACGGCGGCGGTCGCCAACGACCTCGTGGTCAACGCGGTCAACAAGGTCATCGGCGCGGGCGTGCACTGGCGGCACGGCAAACCCAATCTCAAGATCGCGTTCTGGCTCATCCTGGGATCCGTGCCGACGGCCTATCTGGGGGCGTGGCTCGTCCACGCGATCGGTGCCGACGACGTGCAGGGCCTGCTCAAGAAGGCCATCGGTGCCACGCTCATCGTGGCCTCGACGGCCTATTTCCTGCGGGCCTTCTTCGAGATGTCCGGGCGCATACGCACCGGTGACGACCCCGACCCGCCCGTCAAGCCGCTCATCACCCTGCTGGTCGGGGTGATCGGCGGCCTGATGGTGGGCATCACCTCGGTGGGCTCGGGCACGGTCATCATGATGTGCATCATGCTGCTGTACCCGACCCTGGCGGCGCTGCGGCTGGTGGGCACCGACCTGGTGCAGGCGGTCCCGCTGGTCATCGCGGCGGCGATCGGGCACGTGATGGTCACCGGCGTCGACTGGAACCTACTGGTCCCGCTGCTGATCGGGGGTGCGGTCGGCACGTTCTTCGGTTCGAAGTTCGCCAGCCGCGTCCCCCAGGGGCTGATCCGTCGAGGTATCACGATCGTGTTGGCCGTGACCGCCTCGGCGATGTTGGGTGCGTCCCCGCCCCTCATCGGCGTCATCACGCTGGTGCTGGTCGTGGCCGGGCCGCTGGTGTGGAGGGTGCTGGTGCGCCGGTTCTCGGTGCACCGCGACGAGCACGCGGAGCCGACGGTCGCCCGCACCTGACGGGGCCGCGACCGCCTCCGCTTCTCGGGAGGGCTCGTGTTCCGGTGGCGCGTCGACCCCCCGTGGGGCCACACTCCTGCGGTGGCCAACACCGACCTCATGTTCGCGGTCATCGGGGCGGCGTTACTCGTCGGCTCACTCCTTCCGCGACTGCTCCGCGAGCGGGTCCTGTCCGCGCCGATCGTCGTGGTGGCCGTGGGCATGCTCATCGGCTGGCTCATGCCCAACGAGTCGCAGCTCGTCGACGTCATCGAGCACGCGGAGCTCGCCGAGCGGATGGCGGAGATCACCGTCATCGTCGCGCTGTTCGGCGTCGGCCTGGCGCTCGACCGTCAACTCACCTTCCGAGGCTGGAGCACCACCTGGCGCCTGCTCGCCATCGGGATGCCGCTGTCCATCGCCGGGGTCGCGGTCCTGGGGTGGTGGGTGCTGGGGGTGACACCCGCGGTCGCGGTGCTGCTCGGTGCCGTACTCGCCCCGACCGATCCGGTGCTGGCCTCCGACGTGCAGGTGGAGGGCCCCGGTCACGGGTCGGGGGAGAAGGTTGACGACGAGCACGACGAGGCGCGCTTCGCCCTCACCTCGGAGGCTGGCCTCAACGACGCGCTGGCGTTCCCGTTCGTCTACCTGGCGATCTTCCTGGCCACCAAGGGCGCGCCGAGCGAGTGGGTCTGGACCTGGCTGGCGTGGGATCTGGTCGGCAAGACCGTCATCGGGGCCGTGGCCGGGTGGGTCATCGGCCGGCTGGTGGGGGCGGCCCTCTACCGGGTCCGCATCGGGGAGCACCGCCTCGTCGGATATGCCGAACCCGCGGCCGCGGTGGCCACGTTGCTCCTGGCATACGGTGTCGGCGAACTCGTGGGCGGATGGGGATTCCTGGCGGTGTTCTGCGCGGCGCTGGGCGTCCGCGCGGCGGAGCGTCACGACGAGAAGCACGCCCGGGCTCACGAGTTCATCGAGTTCACCGAGCATCTGCTCACGCTTCTGATCCTGCTGGTGATCGGGGCGTCGTTCATCTCGGATGCGGTCTTCCGGTTGGAGTGGTCGCACGCCGCGGTGGCGGCCGGGGTCCTGTTCGTGATCAGGCCGCTCACCGCCTGGATCGCTCTGCTGGGCGATCGCAAGCTGCGGCGCCCCGAGCGACTTTTCGTCGCCGCCTTCGGTGTCCGGGGCGTCGGGTCACTGTTCTATCTCTGCTACGCGATGGGCTACTTCTCGAAGGATGACGGCTGGTCACTCTGGCCCGCGGTGTCGCTGGTCATCGTCGCCTCCATCGTCCTGCACGGCGCGGCGGCGTCTCCCGCCGTGGCCTGGCTCGACCGCCACCGCGGGCGCGAGCAGGCGACCTGAGTCCGGCGGGAGCGGACCGGGCGGCGGAACCGGCGTCCGACTAGCGGGGCTCCCACGCGTCGGTGTCGAGGGTCAACTCGTGGACCTCGCCCGGCAGGTGCCCGGCGGCCAGGTCGGCGATCGTCACGGCGTCCATGACCCGGCGCAGGGCCGCGCGCGAGGCGATCCACACGTGCTGCAGGATCGCGGCACGGTCGTTGTAGACCACCGACTCCGGGCGGACGTCGTAGACGCTCACCAGGGGGCCGTCGACGGCTCGCAGGACATCGGCGACCGAGATGTCCCCCGCCTCCCGGCCGAGGAACCATCCGCCCGTCTTGCCCCGGCGACTGGTCACGATCCCGGCCCGCCGCAGATCCGACAGGATCGCCTGGAGGAACCCGTGCGGGATGTCCTGACGCCGCCCCAGCTCTTCGGCGCTCAGCGGATTGTCGCGGGGATCGTCGTCGGGGCTGGCGAGCTGGGCCGCCGCGAGTTCGACGAGTGCGCGCAGCGCATAGTCGGACTTGGCGGTGACCCTCATGCCGACAGTCTCCCAGAGGGGCCGCCTCACCGGGCGTCGGCCCGGATCAGCGCTGCGCCGGGGCGGATTCGGCGGCCGCGGCAGGGGCGGGTCCGGTCCCGCCGGTGCCCACCTCGTCGTCGTCGCCGCCGGAGGCCCTGCGCTCGGCGAGCACGGCCCACGTGACCAGGCCGATCCACACGGTGACCAGGGCCAGCAGGATCGGGGTGGTCGCCGACGAGGGCACCTCGGCCCACACCAGCAGGGTGCGGGAGTTGGTGACGACGATCAGGCCGCCGGCCGCCGTGCCGAGCACCCGGGCAGGCAGGTGCTTGACGAGCCACGCCGCGAGCGGTGCGACGAGCACACCTCCCACCAGCAGCGCCAGCGCGTAACCCCAGTTGATGCCGGCGGCGCCCAGGCCCACGAGGAAGCCGAGCGACCCGCCGACGGCCACCACGAACTCGGAGGTGTCGATGGAGCCCACGACCTTGCGCGGCTCGACCCGGCCCGAGGACAGCAGGGAGGTGGTGCCGACCGGGCCCCAGCCACCGCCGCCGAGGGAGTCGAGGGTGCCGCCGACCAGTCCGAGCGGGACGAGGAACCCGGTGCGGACCCGCCCGCGGAACTCGGGGCGACGGCCGCCGAGTGCGAGGAACCGGTACAGGACGTACAGGCCCAGGCCGAGCAGGATCGCCCCCACGACGGGCTTGGCGACGTCGGCGGGGAGGCTGGACAGCAGGGTGGCGCCGACGAACGCCCCGATTGCGCCCGGCACCGCGAGGATGCGCACGATCCGCCAGTCGACGTTGCCGAGTCGGTGGTGGGAGATGCCGGAGGCGAGGGTGGTGCCGATCTCCGCGAAGTGCACGGACGCCGATGCGGCGGCGGGGGCGATACCGGCCGCGACCAGCAGGGTCGTGGACGTGACGCCGTAGGCCATGCCCAGGGACCCGTCGATGAGTTGGGCGATGGCGCCGACGACGCCGAGCACGATGAGTGTCTTCACGAGCATCCCTCGAGTAGTGAGTCGAGTAAGTAGATCGATACAGTAGACATAAGGAAGGGACGCTGTCTAGACCGACCTGTCCAGTGGGGGCCGGGTGCGATTCGATCGCCCGTCCAGGACTGGATCGGGCATCGCTGAGGTGGGGCGCCGGACGCAGTGATGTTTTCGTTGTCCAGTAGTAAAAATTTATGACACAATAGCGATCTACGTGCCGGCTGGAGGTTGGCGCAGTTTCTCCCGGGGGGAACGATGAACGAGGTCGGACAGCGGCAGTGCTACGTCGAGGAGACGGCCGACGGCGCGGTCTGGGGCTGTCACCGCTGCGACGCCCGCAGCGGTGTCCTGCCGTCCCGGGGCGCGGCCCGGGTCGCGGCCGACGCGCACCGGTGTCCGGACGAGCCCGCCCGCGTCGTCCGCCAGTACGGGAGTGGCCGGCGCCGGGGGCTGCGGTCGCGCCGTCGGTAGGCGTCCCGCGCCGCGCCCGGAGTGCGCCTCCTAGGCTGGGGGCATGACCGCCGCCACACGTACCCCGGACCAGCAACTCGCCGTCGACCTCGCCATCGAGGCCGGGAGACTGCTGGTGGACCTGCGCTCCTCCGGCCCCACCGGACGGGAGCTCGGCGACATCGGCGACCGCCGCGCCAACACGCTGCTCCTCGAACGGCTCGCCGCCGCGCGCCCGGACGACGCGGTCCTGTCGGAGGAGTCCGCCGACGATCTCGCCCGAGTGGACGCCGACCGCGTGTGGATCATCGACCCCGTCGACGGCACCCGCGAGTACGGCCTCGGCGACCGGCCGGACTGGGCCGTCCACGTCGCCCTGTGGGAGCGCGCGGGGGACCCGGCGTTGTCGCGACTCACCGCCGCGGCGGTCGGGCTCCCGGCGCTCGGAGTGGTGCCGGGGGTCGACGACGACGAGGTCTACGCCGCACCCGTGGGCAACGGCGGGGTCGACGGGGGTGGCCTTCTTCCCCCGCGAACGGGCTCCCGACCGCGGATCGTCCTCTCGGCCTCCCGCCCGCCGCGATTCGCGGATGCGGTCGCCGAGGCGGTGGGCGGGGATCTCGTGCCGCTGGGGTCGGCCGGGGCCAAGACGGCGGCCGTCGTCCGCGGTGAGGCGGACGCCTACATCCACGCCGGCGGGCAGTACCAGTGGGACTCCGCGGCGCCGGCCGGGGTGGCGTTGGCCCGCGGGTTCGTCGCGGTGCGGATCGACGGCACCCCGCTGGAGTACAACGTGTCCGACACCTACCTGCCGGACCTCGTCGTGTGCCGCGCCGACCTGGCGGACGCGATCCTCGGTGCCATCGCGGACGAGGGCGCGGCGAAGCGCTAGTTACGACGCGGCGGGCCTGTGCGGGCGGTCGTCAACGGCGGGCCCGCGTCTGTCAGGGGAGGCGCCTGACGTCGACGGGGCCGCCGCGGCGCAGTGAGGCCAGCGCGTCCCGCAGGGTCCGCGGGCGCAGGGGAGGGGACGTTCCTGCCCGTCCGGCGGCGATGGCGTCGACGAGTTCGCGCAGGGCCTCGTCGGCCGCGACCGTGGGGTGCCAGCCGAGCTCCGCGCGGGCCCGGGTGGTGTGCATGAGTGGGACGCCGAACGCGAGGTCCACCCAGCCGATGCTGAGCGGTTGGAGGTGGAGCAGCCAGCTGACGTGCACCAGCCTCCGCAGGATCCCGAACGGGAGCCCGACCGGAACGGCACCGAGCTCGCGGGCGATCATGTCGCGCGTGACGGGCGGTTCGGCCGCGATGTTGAACGCGCCCTGCGCGCCGGTCGTGGCCGCGGCGGCGAGTGCCGAGGCCATGTCGTCGCCGTGGACCAGGGGGACGGTGAGGCGACGGTCCACGGGCAGGACCGGCAGGGCCCGGATCAGCCGGACCGGTGCGAAGGCGGGGCTGAAGTAGCGCACCAGGCCCGAGGCGGCCTCGCCGTGCACGATGAACGCGGCCCGCATGCGGGCGATCGTCGGGGTTCCCGGATGTTCGCGCTCATGCTGGTCGAGCAGGTGCTCGGCGGCGGTCTTGTGGTGGTTGTAGGCGGCGGTCGGAACGCCACCCAGCTCGACGCCCTCACTGACGCGGGTGTCCACGGACACCCCGGGGCCGCCGTCGGACACCGGGGCGTAGGCGCCCACGGAGGACTGGTGCACGAGATGCGGCACTCCCGCCAGGCGGCAGGCGTTGACGACCGCGGCGGTCCCCCCGACGCCCAGTCGGCGGTGGTGGTCGACGTCGCGGGTCGGTTGGAAGCCCCAGGCCAGGTGGATCACCGCGTCCGCGCCGCGGAAGACCTCCACCAGGTCCTCCGCGCGGGCGTACGACAGGTCCACCCGATGCCACCGCGCGCCGTCGTAGGGCGGCGTGGCCGGGGGGATCCGGCGGCACAGTCCCACCACGTCGTGCCCGTCGGAGAGCAGACGCCGCACGAGCGGGGTGCCGACGTTGCCGCTGGCACCGGTGACGACTATCCGCATCCGGCGGGCCGGGGTATCGGATTCCGGGTTCTGCGTCATCGCACCATGGTCGGCGACCCGCGTGGGCCGCGCATCCGGTCCGGGGTGCGTGTGGCAGGTGTCCGCGCGTGTGCCGGGAACGCGCGTGTGCCGGGAACGCGAGCGGCCCGGCCCCGCGTGATGCGGGACCGGGCCGTCGCGCCGGCAGGGCCGGGTGCCGTAGCGCCGGCAGGGCCGGGCGCCGTGGGGGCTCGTGCCCGCCGGCGGGGGAGGCTACCGGTCGGTGACCAGTGCGCCGGCGATGGCGGCCATGAACGCGTCCTTGGCCAGGGACATGCCCTCCTGGCTGGGGCGGATGCCGTCGGCCTCGGTCATGGTGGGGTTGCGGAAGTACATCGCGAGCAGGCCGGCGGAGAAGACGCCGAGGGCGGCGCCGGCGATCTGGCGGGGCACGACCGGGGTGAGGAGGGCGGCGCCGATGCCGATCTCGGAGTAGGCGACGAACTTGCCGAAGGAATCGGGATCCATGTTGTTCACGGCGGGAACTCCCGTCGCGGCGAAGCCCTGTAGACCCTGGGCGGCCTCGGTCGGCATGCCGCGCTTGCTCAGGCCGGAGTTGAGGACGAAGGCCCCGGTGACTCCACGGAGGATGGCGTTGGACAGACTCACTGTGTTTCTCCTTCTGGTGCGGTGACGGTCGAGGAAATCGAAGTTGTTGATACGACACTTTGGTGACGTGACATCAAAGAGGGTAACGCACAGAGCGGCGTCCGTAATCCCGCGGGGGGACGGCCGGGCCGGATGCGGGGGAGGCCCGGTGGTGGAAAGGTGCTTGGTATGAGTACGAGCAGCCGCGACATCACCGACAAGCCCCACACGGATGCCGACCCCGACACCGGCAAGCCCGAGTCGCCCACCAAGCTCACCGGCGGAGCCTGGAAAGTCGGCCTCAAACGCGCCGCAGGGGAGTTCTCCAAGGACAACTGCACCGACCTCGCGGCGTCGCTCACCTACTTCGCCGTTCTCTCGTTGTTCCCGGCGCTTCTCGCCGTGGTCTCGCTGCTCGGTGTGTTCGGCCAGGGGCAGGCCACGGTCGACGCGGTGATGGGCCTCGTCGAGGGTTCGGTACCGGAGCAGACCCTCAACGAACTCCGCGGGCCGATCGAGGGACTGGTCAACACTCCGGCCGCCGGGATCGCCCTGATCACCGGTATTCTCGGCGCGCTCTGGACGGCCTCCGGATACGTGGGCGCCTTCGGTCGCGCCATGAACCGCATCTACGAGGTCGAGGAGGGGCGCCCCTTCTGGAAGCTCAAGCCGCTGATGATCCTGCTCACCGCCGTGCTGCTGATCCTGGTCGCCCTGGCCGGCGTGATGTTGGTCGTCAGCGGGCCGATCGCCGAGTGGGTGGGGGACCTCATCGGTCTCGGCTCGACGGCGGTCACCGTCTGGGGCATCGCCAAGTGGCCGGCGCTGGTCCTCGTCGTCGTCGTCATCCTCGCGGTCCTCTACGGGTTCGCCCCCAACGTGAAGCAGCCCAAGTTCCGCTGGATCTCGCTCGGCGCGGTGGTCGCGCTGGTGGTGTGGGGCCTCGCGACCGTCGGCTTCTTCTTCTACGTGTCCAACTTCGGCAGCTACAACGCGACCTACGGTTCGCTGGCCGGCGTCATCGTCTTCCTGCTCTGGCTGTGGATCACCAACAACGCCTTCCTGTTCGGTGCCGAGGTGGACGCCGAGATGGAGCGCGCCCGTGAGCTCCAGGCGGGCATGCACGCCGAGGAGACCATCCAGCTCCCGCCGCGCGACACCACTGCCAGCGACAAGGCGGCCGAGAAGCAGCAGAAGGCCATCGACGAGGCTGCAGACGTCCGACGCGAGGCCCAGGTCGACCAGGCCCGCCACCGCGACTGACGCCCGCCCGGCCCGACTGGCCTTCGGCCCGGCTAGCCCGGTTTCAGGGGGGCAGGGACGGTGACATCCCGGTGGTAAACCACGCCCAGTGCGAGTTCTTGGTAGCGGTGGACGATCTCCTCGACCGCCAAGTCGCCGTCCGGCTCGTACCAGTGGGCGATCGCGTTGCACATGCCCAGGATGGACCGGTAGGAGTCCTCGGGGAATCGGGTGCAGAACTCGCCGCTCGCGACGCCGTCGGCGACCGCCTGTCGCAGCGGCTCACTGGACTGCCGCTGTCGCTCCCGATAGGCCGCGAGGTGCTTCGGCTCGAGGTTACGGGTTTCGGTTTGGACCAGCTGGGACTGTTCCTGCTCGAGCGTGCGGAACCGGACCAGTGAGGCGACGAAGCCCAGGAGCCGGCCGGTGGGGGTCGAGTCCTTGGCCTCGAACTCCTCGGTCACGCGCCCCTCGAAGGAGTCCATCCCCGCGTTGAGCATGGCCGCCAGCAGCTCCTGCTTACTGGCGTAGTGGTAATACATCGCCGACAGGCTCACCCCGGTCTTCTGTGCGATCGACCGGATCGATGCGCCCCCGTAGCCGTGTTCCACGAACTCCCGGCGGGCGACCGCCAGGAGGTCGTGCTGCACCGTGCCACTGGTCATCGTGTCGGTCCTCTCAGGTCGCCGTCCACCGTGGAGCCCGCTTCTCCTTGAAGGCGAGCGCCCCTTCGCGGGCGTCGTTCGACGACCGGACCGGGAGGTAGATATCTCTCATCTTGTCGAATTCCTCCTCGGAGTTCCACTCGCGCGACCGGGCCATGATCTCTTTGGATGCCCGCACGGCAAGCGGGGCGTTCGCGGCGATCGCTTTGGCCAATTCCACGGCGGCGGCGGTCGCCTCACCCGCCGGGACGAGCCGGTTGACCAGGCCGGCGCCCCGGGCGGTCTCGGCGTCGATCGGTTGGCCGGTCAGGGCGGCTTCCATCGCCAGCTGATACGGAATGCGTCGGGGGAGCCGGAGCAGGCCGCCCGCGCCCGCCAGGAGACCACGCCTGACCTCGGGGAGGCCGAAGGAGGCGTTCTCCGACGCCACGACCAGATCGCAGGACAGGACGATCTCGAAACCGCCGCCCAGCGCCGGACCGTCGACCGCCGCGATGAGCGGTTTTGCCGGGGGCTTCTCCACCAGGCCCGCGAAGCCGAGCTCGGGTAGTGAGACGTTCTCCCCAGCGATGAAGGCCTTCAGGTCCATCCCGGCACAGAAGACGGATCCCGCGCCGGCGATCACTCCGGCGGTGAGGTCGTCACGCCGGTCCAGCTCGGCCATCGCCGCAGCGATCGCCTCCGAGGTGGCCCGGTTGATGGAGTTACGCGCGTGCTGGCGGTCGATGGTCACCACCAGGACGCCGTCGGTCTCCTCGACGTGAACCCGGTCCACCACGGTCGCGCTCACCTGCGGGCCGCTCACTTGGGGGCCATCCGGATCGCGCCGTCGATGCGGATGGTCTCGCCGTTGATCATGGCGTTGTCCACCACGTGCAGGGCGAGCTTGGCGTACTCGTCGGGCTTGCCGAGACGCGAGGGGTGCGGGATCTGCGCGGCCAGACCCTCGACGAGCTCCGCGGGATGGCGGTCGAAGATCGGGGTCTCGAAGATGCCGGGGGCGATCGTGTTGACGCGGATCTGGCGGCGGGCGAGGTCGCGGGCGGCGACGATCGTCATCCCGACGATGCCGGCCTTGGACGCCGAGTAGGGCATCTGCCCGATCTGGCCCTCCCATGCGGCCACGGAGGCGGTCATCACGATCACGCCGCGCTCGCCGTCGGTCGGTTCGTTCTTCGCCATCTCCGCCGCGGCGATCCGCAGGACGTTGAACGAGCCCAGGAGGTTCACGCGGACGACGAGCTCGAAGTCCTCCAGCGAACCCGGCTCGCCCTCGCGGTCCACCACCCGGACGGTCCGGCCGATGCCCGCGCAGTGCACGACCGCGCGCAGGGGGGCGCGCTCGGCTGCACTCCGGACAGCCGCGGTGACCTGCTCGGGATCGGCGACGTCGGCGGGGGCGAACGTGACGAGGTCACCGAACCCGTCGGCCACCTGCTGCCCGTCGGAAGACGGCAGGTCCACCAGGATGGTGGGGACGCCGGCGTCGACGAGACGGGCGACGGTGGCCCGGCCGAGGCCGGAGGCCCCGCCGGTCACCAGGGCGCTCGCATTGGTCAGATTCATCGGTCTTACCTCTCTCTACAAGAAAAGGGGGTCACAAGGAGAAGGCGGTCAGAGCGCTTCGACGACGGTGGCGTTGGCCATGCCGCCGGCCTCGCACATCGTCTGGAGCCCGTAGCGTCCGCCGGTGCGACGCAGGTGGTGGATCATCGTGGTCATGATGCGGATCCCGGAGGCTCCCAGCGGGTGCCCGAGCGCCACCGCGCCGCCGACGGGGTTGAGCTTGGCGTCGTCGGCTCCGAACTCGTACCGCCAGGCCAGGGGTACCGAGGCGAACGCCTCGTTGACCTCGTAGGTGTCGAGGTCGGCGACGGTCATCCCGGCGCGGTCGAGAGCTTTGTGGGTGGCGGGGATCGGGCCGGTCAGCATGAGGACGGGGTCATCGGCGACGACGGCGGAGGCCACGATCCTCGCGATCGGGGTCAGTCCCAGGGACTTCGCGACGTCCTCGTTCATGATGAGCATCGCGGCTGCGCCGTCAGTGATCTGGGAGGAGTTACCGGCCGTGACCTTCCAGTCCACGTCGGGCCGCTCGGCTCGAGCGCTCTCGGAATCGAATGCCGTGCGCAAGCCGGCCAACTTCTCGGAGGTGGTGCCCGGTCGGATCGACTCGTCGGTGTCCACGACTCCCGCCGGCGTGGTCACGGGCACGATCTCGTCGTCGAACCATCCGCCTGACCGCGCGGCGTCCGCGCGCTCATGGGAGCGGGCCGAGTAGTCGTCCAGCTGCTCACGGGACAGCCCCCACTTCCCGGCCACGAGTTCGGCGGCCACGCCCTGATTGGTCAGGCCCGGGTACCGCTCGTGGACGACCGGACCGTAGGGGTCCTTGTCGAGCTTGTTGACCCCCATGGGGACGCGGCTCATCGATTCCAGTCCGGCGGCGATCACCACGTCATAGGCGCCGGCGACCACACCCTGGACGGCGAAGTCCACGGCCTGCTGGCTCGAGCCGCACTTGCGCTCGACGGTGACGCCGGGGACGTGCTCGGGGAAGCCCGCGGCGAGGGCGGCCTGACGTCCGACGGTGCCGGACTGCTCACCGACCTGGCTGACGACGCCCACGATGACGTCCTCGACGAGTGCGGTGTCGAGGCCGGTGCGTTCGGCGAGCCCGGAGAGGATCTGGGCGAGGAGATCGACAGGGTGCAGATCGGCGAGGGCGCCGCCGGCCTTGCCGCGGCCCATGGGGGAGCGGACGGCGTCGATGATGACTGCGTTCGGCACGGAATCTCCGATTCGGATGAGGGTGAGGGTGGGGCGGGCAGGTCAGACGGAGGCGTCGAGGCGCCCCTTGACCAACTTCCCGGTCTGGGTGCGGGGGATGACCTCGGTGAACGCCACCGTGCGAGGGCACTTGTAGCGGGCGATCCGGTCGAGGCAGTGCTGTTTGATGGCGTCGGCCGTCGCATCGGTCGGTTCAACACCCGGGGCGAGCTGGACCACGGCCTTGACGGTCTGTCCCATCACCTCGTCCGGAACGCCGATCACTGCGACGTCGATGACGTCCGGGTGCACGGCGATGCAGTTCTCGATCTCCTGCGGGTAGATGTTGACCCCGCCCGAGATGATGGTGAACTTGGCGCGGTCGGTGAGGTAGAGGAAGCCCTCGTCGTCGACATGTCCGATGTCGCCGAGGGTGGTCCACTCGGGGTGGTCGGGGTGCCGCGTCTCGGCGGTCTTCTCGGGATCGTTGTGGTATTCGAAGGCGTAGTCGTGCCGTTCGAAGTAGATCCAGCCGGTCTCCCCGGCAGGCAGTTCGCGGCCCAGTTCGTCGCAGACGTGGAGGATGGCGGGGGACCCCTTGCCCACGCGGCCGACGCTGCCGGGCTTACGCCGCCACTCCTCGGGGGCGATCGTGGTGGTGCCGTTGGACTCGGTGGAGGAGTAGTACTCGTAGACCACCGGGCCCCACCAGTCCAGCATGGCCTCCTTGACCTCGATCGGGCACGGGGCCGCGGCATGGATGGCCACCTCGAGTGACGAGACATCGTAGGCCTCGCGCACTTCCTCGGGGAGGCGGAGCATGCGGATGAAGTGGGTGGGCACCCACTGGCTGTGGGTGACGCCGTACTTCTCGATGGCGGCCAGGCAGTTCTCGGGGTCGAAGTGGTCCATGAGGATTACGGTGCCGCCGTGTGCCTGGGTTCCGGTGGCGTAGCGCAGCGGGGCCGCGTGGTAGACGGGCGCTGGCGAGAGGTACACCGTGTCCGGGTTGAAGTCGTAGTTGATCTTCATCCGGGCGATGACGTTGGGGCCGGGCTCGTCGCCCACCTGTGCGCCGTCGAGGGCCGGCTTGATGCCCTTGGGGCGTCCGGTTGTGCCCGAGGAGTAGAGCATGTCCGCGCCGCGCGGTTGATCTGCCGGCGGGGTGCTGGGCATGCTTCCCACGGCCGCCTCGTAGTCGAGGTGGCCGGGGATCTCGCCGCCGAAGGCCAGCCGGTGCTCCACGTGGGGCGACTGTTCGACGATCGCCTCGCCGAGCTCGGCCAGTGGTGCGGACACCACGAGGACCCGGGCGCCGCTGTCGCCGACGATGTAGGCGACCTCGTCGGTGGCCAGGTGGGTGTTGACCATCGTGAAGTACAGGCCGCAACGCATCGCGCCCCAGTAGAGCTCAAACACGGTGGCGTCGTTGACCGAGAGCGCGGCGATGTGATCGCCCGGCTTGAGCCCCTGTGCCAGGAGCCAGTTAACGAATCGGGCCGATCGTTCCTCGAGCTGGGCGTAGGTCATCACCCGACCGGTGGCGTCCTCGATGACTGCGGGCTTGTCCGGAGTGGACGCGGCCCATTTTCCTGGATACATAGATGTCCTCCTGTGGTGTCCGCGCGGAGCGTCAGAGCCCGAGGCTCTTGGCGATGATGGTCTTCATGACCTCGCTGGTTCCGCCGTAGATCCGGGAGACGCGGGTGTCCGTGTAGAGGCGGGCGATGGGGTACTCGGTGATGTAGCCGTACCCGCCGTGCAGCTGCAGGCACCGGTCGATCACACGCGCGGCCATCTCGGTGGCGTGGAGCTTGGCCTTGGCGGCGTCCGCCACGGTGAGCTCGCCCCGGTCGAGCAACTCCAGGCAGTGATCCACGTAGACGCGGGCCACCTCGACCTCGGTTGCGCACTCCGCCAGCACGAACTTGGTGTTCTGGAAGCTCGAGACGGGTTTGCCGAAGACGTTGCGTTCACGCGTGTAGTCGGTGGCCAGCCGCAGCGCGGCCTCGGACTGGGAGACCGCGTTGAGCGCGATGCTCAGGCGTTCCTGCGGGAGGTTGTGGGTGAGGTAGGAGAACGCCGCGTCCTTCTCGCCGAGGAGGTTCTCGACCGGCACCTTGACGTCGTTGTACGACAGCTCCGCGGTGTCCTGCTGGCGCAGACCGATCTTGTCGAGCTTGCGGCCCACGGCGAAGCCCTCGGAGTCGGTGGGGACGCAGAGGATGGACAGGCCGTGACGGCGGTTGTCCGGGTCGAACGGTGAGGTACGGCAGACCGTGAGGATCATGTCCGCGGTCACGCCGCCGGTGATGAACGTCTTGGAACCGTTGACGACGTAGTGGGTGCCGTCGGCACTGAGCTTGGCGGTGGTGGAGATGTTCGCCAGGTCCGACCCGGTACCGGGCTCGGTCATGGCGATGGCGGTCATCAGCTCGCCGGAGGCGAAGGCCGGCAGCCACCGCTGCAGCTGCTCGGGCGTCCCGTACTCCATGAGGTACGGCAGGATCAGGCAGCAGTGCACGGTGTACGAGCCGAAGGACACTCCCGCTCGGGCGACCTCCTCGAACACGATCGCGCTGTACTTGAAGCTCGTCTCGCCGCCGCCCCCGAACTCCTCGGGGACCTGGACGCCTAGGATGCCGAGCTCGCCGAGCTTGTGGAAGAACTCGCGCGGGGGCCTGCCGAGCTCGTCCCACTCCTCGCGGTGGGGGGCGACCTCCTTGGCGATGAAGTCACGCACCAATTGGCGGAACTCGTCCTGCTCTCGGGTGAAGATCGTCCGCTGCATGTGTACTCCTGAGGTTCGTGTTGCTGGTGTCTGGTGGTGTCTGGCCGTGGCGTGTGGCGATGACCCGGTCACTCCGCGGCGGAGGAATTGGGCAGCCAGAGGGCGATGTCGGGGAAGAAGATCAGGGCGAGGAGGATCACGGCGCTGGTGGCCACGAACCAGGCCACTCCCTTGAACACGTCGGACAGCCGCACGGTCACCCCCAGGTTGACCTCGGGGTTCGACGCGATCCGGTGAACGATGTAACTGAGCATGCCGATCGGAGGGGTGACCAGCGCGAGCTCGACGAGGATCACCATGAACACGCCGAACCACAGGAGGCTGATGTCGTAGGTGTCGAGCACCGGCATGAGGATCGGGACCGTGAGCAGGATCATCGCCAGGCCGTCCATGAACATGCCCAGGATGAGGAACACGAAGATCAGTCCGACGAGGAACAGGGTCCGGCTCAGTCCCAGCGAGGTGATCGTGTCGGTGAGCCAGTTGGCGACCCCGGACAAGGCCACCACGCGGGTGAGCACGTGCACGCCCATGAGGAGCAGGAAGATCGAGGCGACGCCGGCCGCGGTCTCGCGGAGCGAGGTCAGCACCGTCCGCACGAGGTGTCCGACGGAACGGTCGTCACCGAACAGCCAACCCAGCAGGATTGCCGCGATCGCACCGAAGGCCCCGGCCTCGGTGGGCGTGAAGATTCCGGTGTACATGCCACCGATGATGAGGATGAGGATCAACGCGACCGGGGTGATGTCCCCGAGGGACCGGATCCGCTGGCCCCAGGTGTAGTGGGTGGTCGACCGGGGCGCGAGGGTCGGGTCGATGGTGCACCTGACGACGATGAGGGTCGCGTACGCCATCGCCGTGATCAGTCCCGGGATGAGCGCGGCGAGCAACTGCGGGCCGACGGGCGTCTCGGCGACACCGGCGTAGATCACCAGCACCACACTCGGCGGGATGAGCATTCCCAAGGTGCCGGACATGGCGACCACGCCGGTCGCCAGGGACGGCTTGTATCCGGCACGGAGCATCTCGGGGATGGTCGTGCGGCCCAGGGCGTAGGAGATCGCGATCGAGCTACCGCTCGAGGCCGCCAGTCCGGCGCCGGCGAAGTTGGTCGAGACCGCCAGTCCACCGGGCAGCCGGCCGAGCCAGGCCTGGGCCGAGGTGAACAGTTTTCCGGTCAGGTTGAACCGGCCCATCGCCACGCCCATGAGGATGAACAGCGGGATGACGGACAGGCTCCAGCTGGCGGCGGAGGTGAAGGGGACGTCCTCGAACGTGACTGCGACGGCGCTTGTGCCCGCTAGCTTCCACAGGCCGACCGCACCGGCGCCCATGATCGCGATCCCCACGTGGATACCGGCGACCATGGCGACGATCGACAGCACGATCGTCAGGAGGCCGACCATGAGGTCTGGCAGGTTCGGTGTGAACAGGATGACCGCGGCGATGATCAGCGAGAAGCCGAAGTTGCCCCAGTAGGCCCGGATGAGGTTGCGGTTCGGTTCCGGGGCGCCGAGGTCGTCGTCCGGTTCTAGGCCGGTGTAGTCGGTGGCGAGGGTGGTGTCAGACATGGGACTTCCTCGGACGGTCGTTGGTCAACAGGCTGATGATCGACACCAGGAGCTGGAGGGCGAACAGGGCGAATCCGATTGCGAGGACGATCTTGACCGGCCAGATCGGGATGGTGATCGCCCCGAGGGCGACCTGCTGGACCTCGACGGCGAAGACCGCCGCGGTGATCGAGTAGTAGGTCAGTGCACAGACGAACAGGAACATCAGACCCTTGACGACCAGGTCCGACCACCAACGCGAGACGGGGTCGAGGTACTGGGTGAGGATGGTGGCGTTGATGTGCTCGCCGATCTGCTCCGCGTACCCCATAGCGAGCATCACGATGAGGACCATCGACCAGTTTTGGGTGATTTCGAGCGTGCCGGACAGGGGGGCGCCCGTCAGGTTGCGGGAGCTGACGTCCGCGGCGATGTGCAGCGCCAGGACCAAGGTGGCGATCCCCGCGATCACGGCACACGCGTACAGCACCCGGGAGAGGGCCCGCTGTCCCGGAACGAGTCGCTCCGCAACGGTGGTGGTGGTGTCCATCATGTTCTCCAACCGGTCTGAGGGGGTCACGGTGCGGTGCGGTCGAAGATCTCCGACCGAACCGTCTGCATGTAGGGGTCCAGGTCGATCTCCACGGTTTCGGGATCGTCCGGGATCTCGGCGAGGGCCGGGTCGTCGTATCCCATGTCCTCCAGCCGGGTCTTCCAGTCGGCCATGATCTGGCGGTACCGCTCGACAGTTCCCTCGGGATCCTCTAGGCCCTCTGGTGCGCGGTCCGGCAGGGAACGCAGCGACTCCTCCTGGTAGGCCTCGAGGGTGTCCTGGAGTCCGGGGGCGACGTCGTAGAAGTTCACGCCCATGTCCGCGCCCTCGGCCAGCAGGCGCTGTTGAAGGATGATCCCCTCCTCGCGGAGGTAGCCCTCGAACCACGTCTCCCGGGCCTCGTCGATGACCTGACGGGCGTCCTCGGGGAGCTTGTCCCAGACGTTCTTGTTCATGATCACGTACTGCGTGTAGCTCGAGAACGGGATGTCGACGTAGTGTTTTGCGACCTCCCACAGGCCGAGGGCGATCATGATCTTGCCGTTAGCCAGGGAGCAGTCGATCACCCCGCGCTGCAGGCCCTCGTAGATCTCGCCGGTCGGAAGGGTCACCGGGACCATTCCGAGCGCTTCGATCTCGCCGTAGTTGAAGGCGCCGCCGCTGCGAACCCGCTTGCCGCGGGCCTCCTCGAGGCTGTTGACGGGCTCTTTGCACACGAGGTGGTAGTTGGTCGACGGGGTCCAGGTGAACAGCAGCTTGATGTCCTGGTCCGAGAACTGCTTCTCGATCAGCGGATTGGTGAGCGCGAACTCGCTGCCGCCGGCGAAGGCCTGCATCATGCCGAGCGGGTACTCCGGCTCGACGACGCTGGCCATCTGGGAGGTCCAGTCGGTCATGGGGAACTCTGACGGGTAGTAACTCGGGGTGAACATGCCCATGTCCACGATCCCGCCGCGGACCCCCTGCGCCATGTCGGCGCCCTTGACCAGGCTGCCGCCCCAGTACTCGTCGAAGGTGATCTTCCCGCCGGTCTCTTCCTCGACCTGCGCGGCGAAGTCGCGGAAGGGGCCAGCCGAGGAGACGGTCGTGTAGTCGCCGTAGCGCAGTGTGATCGGCTCCATCGTCTCGATGCTGTCGCCGGTGATGCGGTGGCCGCCGGTGCAGCCCGTGGCGACGAGCGATCCGATCATCGTCAGGGCGAGCGCTGCGCGTCGGGCCACGCGGCTTCGGGTGCTGGTGGGCATCGGGGATCCTTCTGGTTCCGGGCCGGGCGCTCGAAGGGGCGTCCGGGGTCCTGATGGATGGCCTGAGGGGGCGGGTCGAACTGGTCGATCAGCTGCGAAAGCGATGTAATCCAGGTCACGTTTCGAACGTTCGTTAAGTTAATCGGGCGTTGACGTCTTGTCAAGACAATCATTGTCATGGATTGCGCATTGCGGCACGCAGCACGCAGCACCAGGCACTCAGATGCCCAGGCGGATGGTCGTGGTGGGCGCGGCGTGTGGCGCGCCCACGCGGGATGAGCGCCGACAGCAGTCACAATCGGGACATGACGACATCCGGAGGGCCCGCGGCGACTGCCCGCAGAGGATTGCGGACCGTCCGAATGGTACTCGTGCGGTCCGTGGGGGAGTTCCTGCGCGACCGCGGCCCCGATCTCGCGGGCTCGCTCACCTTCTACGGCGTGCTCTCGCTCTTCCCGGCGATCCTGGTGGTGATCTCGCTGCTCGGCGTGTTCGGCCAGGGGAACCGGACCGTCGACGCCGTCATGGACATGCTCTCCGACGTCGCGCCGCCCGACGTGCTCGACCCGGTCCGCGGGCCGATCGAGGCGTTGGTGACCACGCCGGCCGCCGGGACAGCACTCCTCGTGGGCACGGTCGTGGCGCTGTGGTCGGCCTCACGCTATGTGTGGGCGCTGGGCCGCGCGATGAACGCCGTGTACGGGGTCGAGGAGGGGCGGCCCATCTGGCGGCTGATGCCCGCCGGGGCGCTGCTTACGGCATTGCTCATCGCGTTGGTGGTCGTCGGCGGTCTGGCCCTGGTGTTCACCGGCCCCGTCGCAGAGACGGTCGGCGGGTGGATCGGCCTCGGTGACACCGCACTGGCCGTATGGGAGATCGCCAAGTGGCCGGCCGGGATGGTGTCGGCGGTTCTCGCGCTGGCGATCCTCTACCGGTTCGCCCCCAATGTGTCGGGACGCAGGTTCAGCTGGGTGTCCCTCGGAGCGGCGGCGGCGCTGGTGATCATCGGCGTGGCCACCGCCGGATTCAACTTCTTCGTCTCTAGGTTCGGAAACTTCAACGAGGTGTACGGATCTCTCGCGGGGGTGATCGTCTTCCTGCTGTGGCTGTGGTTGGTGAACATGGCGGTGGTCTACGGCGTCCGGCTGGATGCGGAGGTGCTGCGTGTGCGGCAGTTGCGCGCGGGGATCTCCGCGGAGGAGGCGGTACTGGTGACCCCGCGGGTGACGGCCGCGAGCGAGCGCCAGGCCCGGCGACGGGAGGAGATGCTCGCCGCCTATCGGGAGCTGCTCCGCGTGCCCGACGACCACACACTCGATGACCGCGCACTCGGCTCCTCGGACCACTCGGCAGCGGGCATCACCGGGGAGGCGGCCGAGGCGGATCGTTCGCGGCGGTAGGGTTGGGTGCATGCGCCTCGTCGTCACCGGGGGAGCCGGGTTCATCGGCGCCAACTTCGTCCACACCGCGGTCCGCGAGTACCCGGACGCCCACGTCACGGTGCTGGATTCCATGACGTACGCCGCCAACCGCGCCAATCTGGACGGACTGCCCGACGAGCGGGTGGAGTTGGTCGAGGCGGACTGCGCGGACCCGGCGGTCACCGACCGGCTGGTCTCCGAGCTGACGGGGCCGGACGATGCCGTGGTGCACTTCGCCGCGGAGAGCCACAACGACAATTCGCTGGCCACCCCGTGGCCCTTCCTGCACTCCAACATCGTCGGCACCTACGCCGTGCTCGAGGCGTGTCGGCGGCATGACGTGCGCCTGCACCACGTGTCGACGGACGAGGTCTACGGGGACCTGCAGCTCGACGATCCGGCCAAGTTCACCCCGGACACGGCGTACAACCCGTCGAGCCCGTATTCGGCCACCAAGGCCGGGGCCGACATGCTCGTGCGCGCGTGGGTCCGCAGTTTCGGGGTGCGGGCCACCATCAGCAACTGCTCGAACAACTACGGCCCGTTCCAGCACGTCGAGAAGTTCATCCCGCGTCAGATCACCAACATCCTCGACGGTCGCCGGCCCCGCCTCTACGGCAGTGGGGCCAACGTGCGGGACTGGATCCATGTCGACGACCACAACGCGGCGGTCCTGCGCATCCTGGCCGCGGGCGAGCCGGGCCGGACGTACCTCATCGGCGCGGACGGTGAGCACTCGAACCTGCAGGTGATGCAGATGATCTGCGAGCTCATGGGGGTGGCTGGCGGCGTTGGGGGAAACGGGGCCGGCACCGGGGGCGACCCGGGTTTCGACCATGTCACCGACCGGCCGGGCCACGACCTGCGCTACGCCATCGACGCCACCGCCACCCGGCAGGAACTGGGCTGGGAGCCGAGGCACACCGACCTGCGCGAGGGCCTGCAGCAAACGATCGAGTGGTATGCCACCCATCGCGACTGGTGGGAGCCGGTCAAGGAGCGCGTCGAGGCGAAGTACGCGCGGACGGAACACGTGCTGGACCCGGGGGCCACGCGGTGAAGGGGATCGTCCTGGCCGGCGGCAGCGGCACCCGGTTGAGCCCGCTCACCCTGGCGACGAGCAAGCAGTTGATGCCGGTGTACGACAAGCCGATGATCTACTACCCGCTGTCGACGCTCATGCTGGCGGGGATCCGGGACATCCTCATCATCACGACCCCCCAGGACGCTCCGCAGTTCCGCCGGTTGCTGGGTGACGGCAGCCAGTTCGGCATCGCCCTGAGCTATGTGGAGCAGGCGGCGCCGGAGGGGCTGGCGCAGGCGTTCGTGCTGGGTGCCGAGCACATCGGCGACGAGCCGGTGGCCCTCATCCTGGGCGACAACATCTTCTACGGGCCGGGGATGGGTACGCAGCTGCGGCGCTTCGCCGAGCCCGAGGGCGGCGCCGTGTTCGCCTACCGCGTCTCCAATCCGAGCGAGTACGGGGTGATCGACTTCGACGCCGACGGTCGGGCGATCAGCCTGGAGGAGAAGCCCGAGGACCCGTCCTCCGATTTCGCCGTCCCCGGCCTCTACTTCTATAGCGCCGACGTGGTGGACGTGGCGCGCGGCCTCGGAAAGTCCGCCCGGGGCGAATACGAGATCACCGACATCAACCGGCACTACCTGCGCGAGGGCCGACTGCAGGTGGAGGTGCTGCCGCGGGGCACGGCGTGGCTGGACACGGGTACGCACGACTCCCTGCTCGACGCGGGCAACTACGTGCGCACGATCGAGGACCGGCAGGGCCTGAAGATCGGCTGCCCGGAGGAGGTGGCATGGCGTATGGGATATATCGACGACGACGAGCTCACCGTCCTCGCCCACGACCTGCGCAAATCCGGGTACGGCCTGTACCTTCTGGACATCCTGCGCCGCGAGAAGGGGCGCAGCCTGTGACCGCCGGCCGGTGGCCGCGGATCCTCGCGACGGGCGGCCGCGGACAGCTCGGGCACTACCTGGACAGGCAATCGAGGCGTCAGCTCGGCGGTGGCGCGGTCGCGGTGGGCCGCGACGAGCTCGACCTCACCGACCCGGCCTCGATCGCCTCCGCCCTGGACCGTCACGCACCGGAGGTCGTGATCAACACGGCCGCGTACACGGACGTCGACGGCGCGGAGGCCGACGAGGTCACCGCGCACGCGGTCAACGCCGACGGCGTGGAATCGCTGGCCGTGGCGTGCCGCGACCGCGGGATCCGGCTGGTCCACATCAGCACCGACTACGTCTTCTCGGGCGAGGTCCCCGGCGGGGGCGACCCGGCCACCGCTCCGGCGCTCGAGCCGCACGACCCGACCGCGCCGGTGACCGCGTACGGGCGCACCAAACTCGCGGGGGAACGGGCGGCGTTGGCGGTGTACCCCGAGACGACGATCGTCCGCACCGCGTGGGTGTACACCGGCCCCGTGCGCCACGGGCAGGGGCTGCGCGGTTCGGACTTCGTCGACACCATGGTCCGCCTCGAGCGCGAGCGGGACACGCTCTCGGTGGTGGACGACCAGTGGGGTTCGCCCACCTACACGGCGCCGCTGGCCGATCAACTGCTCGGCCTCGTCGGCGGGGAGGCCTGGGGCGGTTTCGACGCGCGGGGCCTGACCCTGCACCTGGCAGGGGGAGGCCGCGCGACGTGGTTCGACCTCGCCCGGGCGGTGTTCACGTGGTTCGGGGCTGATCCCGAGCGGGTGCGACCCTGCACCAGTGAGGAGTTCGCGCGCCCCGCTCCGAGGCCGGCCTTCTCCGTGCTCTCCGATGCCTCGTGGCGTGCCGTCGGGCTGGAGCCGATGGACGACTGGACGCAGGATCTCGTCCGCGCGATCGCCCACGAGGGCTGGATCGCCCAGCGACAGCGGGAGCGGGGCGACCTCCCGGGACCCGGGTCGTGAACCGGACCCGCCACGGAGTGCTCGCGGCCGGGAGCGCCGCCGCGGTGGCGGCCGCCGCCGTCGCCGCGCTCGCTCTCACGGCGTGGGGCGCGTTCCTGCTTCAGCCGCGCGCCGACGAGCCCGTTCACGCCGACGCCGTGGTGATGCTCGCCGGCGCCGACGACGGTCGCCACCTGTACGCCCGGGACCTCGTGGAAGCCGGGTATGCCGACACGCTGCTCGTGAGCAACCCCGGCGGCACTTCCGAGACGGTGGCCCGGCGGCTGTGCACCGGAATCGCCCGACCCGCGGGCGCCGAGGTCGTGTGCTTCTCGCCCGACCCGCGCACCACCTGGGGCGAGGCGCAGACGGTCGCGTCGATCGCGCGGGTGCGCGGGTGGGACCGGATCCTGGTGGTGACCAACCGGCCCCACACCCTCCGGGCGGGGACATGGATGCGCACCGCCACCGGTCTGGACGTGCGGATGGTGCCCGTCGAGCGGCTCGACCGTGGGATGCTGCCGGTTCATCTGGTGTGGGAGGCCGCCGGATGGATCAAGGGCCGCGTCAACGGCCACTGGTGACCCCGGGCGGCCGGGGTGTTACGCGCGAGGCGGGGCTCAGGCGGTCCGGGCCCGCATCGCCGACGGGGCCGCGATGGGCGCCCGGGTCGTGAGCCGCGGCGAGGACAGGCCCTGGTGCGCCTTGGTGATCCTCCCGAACACTGCCGCGCGGTCCATCGGACGGTGCGGGAGATCCAGCGCGCGGCGCACCTCCGACGGCACCAGGCTCGCCGCGGCGTCCACGACCGTCGTGCACGACCGGTGCGCGATCACCGAGTTCTCCGTGACCCCGGGGCAGGCGCGGGAGTCCTCACGGAGCTTCCTCGCCGCGCGGCGACCGGCATCGGTGGGCCGGGCGCGGCCGCGGGACCTGCGCAGGAGCTGCTCGAGTTCGCGGACGGTCGAGGGGAAGCTGCGGGCACCGTGGAGCCGCGCGAGGCCCGCCCACTGGTGGACGTACCGGTCGGATTCGGCGGGGGACAGGGGACGCCCCGAGAAGCGCTGGAAGGCGACGAGCAGGGCCCACGTCATGGCGGCCTGCGACCACTGGATCAGCCCGGGGTCGGAGCCATAGAAGTAGTCGCCGTACTCGGTGGTGCCGGAGAACGAATTGTGGTCACGACGGGCGTGCTCGATGGTCACCATGGCGTCATCGACCGTGCCGAAGGTCGAGATCTCCACGAGGTCGTGCAGGTAGTCGTCCATCGTCCACGGCTCGGCGTCCGCACCGCACGCGACCATCACGGCGGAGTAGGCGGGGTCGGCGGCGAGCATGAGCAGACCGGTCGTGATGCCGATCGGGGTGGACACGTCGCCGTGGACCCGCCAGATGGGATCGCTCGCCGTGAACCACCGCGGGCCCGGGATATCGAGGATCGAGCACACGGGTGAGTCCGCGCCAGCGCGTGGAATTAGTGGTGACATGCACACACCCCGGGGTAGTGGAGCCGCCCGAGGGGGCGGCCGGATGGGACCTGTCACGAACTCTAGCGCCCGGCGGCGCCGTAGTGAAGGAAAGCCGGAGGGTCCGCTGAGGAGATGCCGTGAGGCCCCGGCGCGGCCTGGCACACCGACACGGCCTCTAGGCTGGGCGACGCACGCCAGACGCATTCCGACCCTCGCAAGGAGACGGCCGTGACCGCTACCCCCCTGCCCGCCCCCCTGCCTCTTCTCCCCCTCTCCGCGCCCCCGAGACGCGTAGTCCCCCCGGACCGGCCCCGTCGTCCCGGACCGCTTCGCCGGCCGCACCGCGCTCGTCACCGGCGCGAGCCGCGGGATCGGCCTGGGCATCGCCCGTCGCCTGCTCGCGGAAGGCGCGTCGGTGGTCATCACGGCGCGCGGCCAGGAGGGGCTCGACGACGCCGTCGCCGACCTCGGCACACCGGAGCGGGTGCTGGCGGTGGCGGGCAAGAGCGACGACGAGGACCACCAGCGTGAGGTCGTGGCCCGGGCCGAAGAGTCGTTCGGGCCCATCGACCTGCTGGTCAACAACACGGGGATCAACCCGGCATTCGGCCGCACGGTGGACATCGACCTCGCCGCGGCCCGCAAGATCACCGAGGTCAACGCCCTCGGCACCCTGTCCTGGACGCAGAAGGTCTACCACTCGGGCCTCGGCGAGCGCGGCGGCGCCGTCGTCAACATCGCCTCCATCGCCGGCCTGGCACCGTCGCCGGGGATCGGCTGGTACGGCGCCACCAAGGCGTTGGTCATGCGGCTGACCCAGGAGCTCGCCGTAGAGGTCGGACCCGCCGTGCGCGTCAACGCCGTCGCCCCGGGCGTGGTCAAGACCAGGTTCGCCGAGGCGCTGTATTCCGGCCGCGAGGAGGCCATGTCCGCGGCGCTGCCAGCCGGGCGACTGGGGGTGCCCGACGACATCGCCGGCCCCGTGGCGTTCCTGCTATCCGATGACGCGCACTGGATGACCGGGCAGACCCTGGTCGTCGACGGTGGCGCGCACATCGTCGGCGCGGGACTACAGGGCTGACGGGGCGCGGGGACCCGGACATGACCTCTATCCAGGAGTACTGCGCGTCGACCGGTCGCATTCTCGAGGCGAGCCCACCGATGGCCGTGGCCGCACAGCCGCTGACCTGGGTGGACAGCCCGCCGTGGCAGCGCATCGAATCGCCCGAGCCGTCCGCGGTGATCTACGTGGACCCGGGTGCGCACCGTGACGGGTTCTCACCCAACGCGGTGGCCACCTGCGCCCGTGTCGCGCCCGCGATGGACACCGAGCAGGCGGTCGAGATGATCGTCGCCACCGCCGACGCACTGCCCGACTGGACACTGCTCGAGCAGGTCGCCGGTGAAGGGGACGAGTCCGCCGGCGCCGTCCGCAGCGTCTACCGCTACCTGCGGGGCACCTACACCGCCGAGCCGGGCCGGATGGCGACCTCGAGTCTGATCGTGGGATGGAGCGACGACTAGGCCACCTACATCTTCCAGTTCGTCGTCACCGGATGGGACGAGGACGCCTCCGTCCACGACGACGCCATGGGTTGTCTGCTGATCGGCGAGTGGACGGCAGCGCAGATCGTGGACGCCATGCGCGGCTAGGGTGGTCGTGACCCGGGCGCCGGGGGCGACCGGGATCGATAGACAACGGGAAGGCGGGACCGGAGTGCAACTACGCGAGCTCAGCGTGTCGGGGGCGTGGGAGATCACCCCCCGGCAGATCTCTGACGACCGCGGGGTGTTCCACGAGGCGTTCACCGACGAGACCTTCCGTCGGATGACCGGCCACCGTTTCGATCTCGCGCAGGTCAACGTGTCGGTCTCGGGGGAGGGGGTCCTGCGCGGCCTGCACTTCGCCGAGGTCCCGCCCGGTCAGGCCAAGTACGTGCTGTGCCCGTCCGGCACGGTCTTCGACGTGGTCGTGGACGTCCGCGTGGGCTCGCCGACCTTCGGTGAGTGGGCCGGGGTCATCCTGGACTCCGTTGAGCAGCGGGCGATCTACATCCCCGAGGGCGTGGCGCACGGCTTCCTGACCCTCGAGCCGCAATCCACGGTGATGTACTTCTGTTCGGAGGGCTGGCGGCCCGGGGCCGAGCACGTCATCGACGCCTTCGATCCCAAGATCGCGATCGACTGGCCCGGATCGGCCCTCGACGGCACCTCGATCGAGCACGTCATGAGCGAGCGCGACCGCGACGCCCCGAGCCTGCTCGACGTCGCCGCCGCGGGCCGGCTCCCGCAGTGGGAGGAGTGTCAGGCGCACGTCGAACGACTGCGTGAGGCCACGCCCAGGGTCGACGCCGAGTGGCGGCCGGACGAGAACTGACATACCCTTACGGGTATACCCCCTAGGGTATGACGTCGGATCTGAGGAGATTCTTATGTGTTACCCCGTCACCTGCCCCGTCTGCGGCAAGACCACGTGGGACGGCTGCGGTCAGCATGTCGACCAGGTCAAGGACACCGTCCCCGCCGAGCAGTGGTGCGACGGCACGCACGAGGCCGCCGCGAACTGACCCGGCCCGGGGCCCGGGGTGACCGGAGGGGAGTGCCACGCGCCTCGCCACGCCCCGGCGGGGGCGCCCCGGCCCCGTCCCGGCCCGTCGACGGGCGCCGCGGGGTAGAACCAGGGGAGGATAGCTCCTCATCCCCTCCGGAGGCCCCATGAGCACCCCCTTCGTCCTCGTCGAGCGCAGCGGCCCGATCGCCCGCGTCACACTCGATCGGCCCGAGCGTCGCAACCCGCTCTCCCTGCAGATGATGCGGGAGGCGACGGCGGCGATCCGCGACCTCGGTGACGACCCCGACTGCGGGGTCGTCGTGCTCACCGGGTCCGGCCCCGCGCTGTCCGCCGGGCACGAGATCAGTGAAATGGTCGACCGCACCCTCACGCAGGAGCGCGAGGTCTTCACCACGTGCGTGCAGCTCATGGAGACCATCCAGGCGATCCGGCAGCCGGTCATCGCCGAGGTGCAGGGCCACGCGATCGCCGCCGGCTGTCAGCTCGTCGCCACCTGCGATCTGGCCGTGGCGGTCGACACCGCGCGTTTCGGCACCCCGGGCGTGAAGATCGGCCTGTTCTGCTCGACCCCCATGGTGGCGGTCTCCCGCTCCATCGGCCGTAAGCGGGCCATGCAGATGCTGCTGACCGGTGAGACGATCGACGCCGCCACCGCGGTGGACTGGGGGCTGATCAACGAGGCGGTGCCCGGGGACCACCTGCGTTCCCGGGTCGATGAGCTGGCGCTGCAGATCGCCCACTCCAGCCCGCTGACGTTGGAGATCGGCAAGCAGGCCTTCTACCGGCAGATCGATCTGCCCCAGGACGAGGCGTACCGGGAGATGGCCGAGACCATGGCCACCAACGCCGTCACCTGCGACGCCCAGGAGGGCATGTCCGCGTTCCTCGAGAAGCGCGCCCCGCAGTGGCGCGGGGAGTGACGCGCAGCGCGCACTAGGATCGTCGCCATGGCGATCTCGGTGATGACGGTGTGTACGGGCAACATGTGTCGGTCGCCGCTGGCCGAGCGTCTGTTGGCCGCGCGAGCCACGGCAGCCGGACTCGATGTGTCGGTCGACTCCGCGGGGACGCGGGCGGCCAATGGCGTGGAGATCCACCGCGAGACCCTACGGGTGCTGCAGGGGTACGGGGGAGACGGCGGGGGCTTCGCGTCGCGACTGCTCACCGCCCGGTTGCTGACAGGACGCGACCTCGTCCTCACCGCGACCCGGGCGCACCGCGATGCCGTGCAGGAACTGGCGCCGTTGCTGTGGAAGAAGACCTACACGATCCTGGAGGCCGCCCGGCTCGCCGACTCCGACGAGTCCGTCACGCTCGCGGGCCTGTCGCGGGCGAGGTTGAGTATCGACACCGACGATCCCGCGCTCGACGTGGAGGATCCGATCGGCCGGGAACCGGAGGTGTTCGACCGCACGGGGGCGCAGATCAGCGACGCCGTGGACTCCATCGTCCGCCTGCTGTCACGCAGCTGACCCGGCCGGCGATACCTGGCAGGGCAGAGCTGCATCGGGCAGGGCTGCGCTCGGACCCGTGCGCAGCCGACGTCAGGGGTCCAGCGGTTTGCGACGGTCCAGATCCCGTAGGAAATCAGGGTCGTCGTCCGGGGCGATCACCCGTGGGGGAGCCGGCCGTGACCCGGGCCCGAAGGCCCGCCACAGCAGGATCGCCACGGTCACCACTCCGATGAGTGCGAACAGCCAGATCACTCGAACCTCCTTCCCACCACGATACGTATCCTGGGGACCATGAGCGAGCGAGACGAGACAACACACCCCGCGGAGGGGACGGCCAGCCCGGCGGCCACACCGGAGGGGTCCGCGCCCGGAGCGCGACTGGCCCGCAACATGGTCGTCTACACCGTCGTCCGACTCCTGCTGGTGGTGGCGTTGACGCTGCTCATCATCGGGATCGGCAGCCTGGCGGGTGTGCAGGTCCCGGTGCTCGTCGCCGCGATCATCTCCGTGTTGATCGCGTTGCCCCTGTCGATGGTGCTGTTCAGTCGGATGCGCGCGCAGATCAACTCCGACATCGCGGCGGTCGACGCCGGACGACGGGAGAAGCGCGAGGACCTGCGCCGTCGGATGAACGAGGCCTGACGCTCGTCACACCAGACCGGCGCGGTTTCCGGTCGGGCGTCACACCAGGCCGGGCGTCACGCCCGGCCGGACGTCACGCCCGGCCGGAGTTCACACCCGGTCGGAGGGCATGCCGTCGGAAGGTCAGCCCTGCGGGCCGCCCGGCCAGAACGATCCGGGCCAGCGGAACGCGGGGAGCCCCACTGACGTCCCCGACTCGGTGGGGGTCTGTGACCCCGTGGGGCCGACCGAGCCGGACGGGGCGGCGGACATCACGGATGTCAGCGGGCCCGGCTGCGGTTCCTGCGGCGCCTCGGTCACGGTGGGCACCGTCGTCGGCTCGGACGAGCCGGTCCCCGTGGGGGTGGTGTCGCCGGGTTCGGTGGTGCCGGGAGTGCTGGTCCCGGGAGTGGTCGGATCCGTCACGCCGGGCTCGGTGCTGCCCGGCTCGGTCGTGGGCGGCGTCGTGGGCGAGGTGGGCGAGGTGGGGGAGGTGCCGTCGGTCGGGGTCGTCGGGGCATCCGGATCGTCCGTGTCGGGATCCTCGGTGCCCGGCTCCTCCGGGTTCTCGGTCGTCTCCCCGTCGCCGAGGAGCTCCTGGTCGTCCTCGAACCCGATATCGGTTCGCGGCTGGGCGGGCGTCCACTGTTCGCCCGTCGTCTCGACGGGTGCGGTCTCGCTGGGAGGCGCGTAGGTACCGGCCTCCTCGTCGGGGACGTACAGCGCCCCGGGGGCGGGCTGGACCCCGATGTAGTACCTGCTCAGGCAGTGGTCGGTGACGTTCTGCGATCCGTCGGTGAAGATGGTGAGGCCGGGCGTCCCGCCGTCGGCCTCGGTCGCACATCGCGCGATGAACTTCCCGGGCTGCTCGTCACGCTCGGTGGTGGTCGGCGACGTGATCTCCGTCGCGGACGCAGAGCGCGGAGCCTCGGAGAGCACCTGTGGCTCCGGCTGCGCGCAGGACGCGGCCACCAGCGCTGTTGCGCCGGCGGCGAGGAGCACCCGAGTTCTCATAACGATAGTGTCTCAGTTCTGTCAAAGGATGGCTACCGGACGGACGGGGTGGAATCTTTTTCACCCCGGAGGACGGTCGGGAAGCGCGAGCATCTAGTCCGATGCGACCCGGGATCGGACCGCCCCGACGGAGGCGACGGCGGCGGCGAGGACAGCCGCGAGGGCGCCCCCGAACCCCACCTTCACCAGATCGGCCACGGGTACACCATCGTTACCGACCCCACCGAGGTCACTGAAGATGCCTCCCGCGCCGGAACCGGTCCCCGTGAGCGCGGCCGCCCCGGCCGTGCCGAAGGCCGCCCCCAGCAGCACGCCGAGGGCTGCGGCGCAGGCGGCCACCAACGCGGTCTCGAGGACAAGCATGAGCCACACGCCGGTGCGGGTGACCCCGACGCCTCTGAGCAGGGTGATCTCCCGGGTCCGTTCCCGGACGGCCAGCGTGAGCGTGTTGGCGACCCCCACCAGGGCCAGTGCGACCGCCACCGCCAGCAGCAGCGAGCTGGAGGTGAGGACGGTCCGGACGGAGGTGGCGATCTGCTCGCGGGAGGCGAAGCTCTCGGTGACGGCAGCGTCGGGAGCGGCGTCCACGACGGCGGAACGCACGCCCTGCAGTGCCGACTCGAGTTGCTGACCGGCCAGGGAGTCATCCATGCGCAGCCAGACCTCGGTGCGTGGGACGAACTGGGTGGGCACCTCCACGTCGTCCGGCCACGGGGACCCGTCGGGCAACTGCGCCACGGGCCAGGCGGGCACGCTCCCGGGCGCGGCCAGGGCCCACTGATCGCTCGTCCGACGCACGACCAGGTCGCGACCGTCGGCATCGGAGAAGAAGGTGAACCGGACGGTCTCGCCGTCGCGGGCACCGGCGGCCACGGGGGAGGACTCCGGGAGCACGATCTCCCCGGGCCCGGGCAATACGACGTCGCGGCGCATCACGTCGCCGACCCGCTCCGGGTCGGCGACCCTGAGGACCGTGCGCTTTCCCCCGGGGCCCTCCGCGTACATGTCGGTCACGACCAGGGACTCGTCCACGCCCGGGAGCTCCGCCAGCGTCCACGGCAGTCCCTCGGGCAGGGTGTCACCGCTCGATGCGGTCACGGCGATGTCCAGCGGGACGCGGTCGACGAGCCGTGCCTGGATGGCCGGTCCGAGCAGGGCGATGCCGGTCACCATCGTCGCGGTGAGAGTCACGCCCACCAGTACGGCCGCCGAGGTGGCGGCGGTGCGGCGCGGACTGCGGGCGATGTTCCGTGCGCCGAGCAGACCCACCGGGCCGAGCAGCACCCCCACCACGCTGCCGAGCGCCCCGAGCAGGGTGGGCAGGGCACCGGCGACCACGGCCAGGATCCCCAGGAACGCGAGAACGCCCCACGCGCCGGCCTCGACGACGGCCCCCGCCTCGACGGCCGCCGACATCGAGTGCCAGCCGAAGGCGCCCACCACGGCACCCACCGCGACCATAGCCAGCCGCCGCCACCACGGGTCGGGCCGTACATCGGCCGGGCGCAGCGCCTCCAGTGGGCTGCCGGAGGTGGCGCGCCACAGGGGCGGGAGAGCGGTGACGAGGGTGACGCCCACGCCCACCGCGGCGGCGAGCAGATAGGCGGATCCGGGGACGCTGACCTCCTGCAGGGGAATCGTCACGCCGAGTCGGGGGGCCTCCCGGGCCGCGAGTGAGACCGCGAACCGACCCAACGCCAACCCCGCGGCGGTCGCCACGGCGCCGACGACCAGGGCTTCGGCCATCCCGGACAGTCGCAACTGCAGCCGCGAGGCGCCCAGGCAGCGCAACAGTGCCGTCTCCCGGACGCGCGCGGCGAACACCACCGCGAAGGTCGTGCCGATGACCAGGGCGGCCACCGCGACGGCCAGCACGGTGAAGGCCAGCAGGGCCCGGGTGTAGACGTCGCGGCTGCCGATGAAGGACTCCGCGAGAGCGTCCGCCTCGGCCGCGCCGGTGGACACCTCGACGGCGGACGTGCCCGGGATCCGGTCCAGGCGCTGCTCGATCTCCGCCGCCAGCGCCTCGTCCGACACCGTGCCGTCGCCGGCCACACGGATATCGCCCCCGGCCCCGTTCGGCGCCCACTGCTGTACCTGCTCGTCGACGGTGTAGAGGGGGAACGCCGAGTTCATGTCCGGTTGCCCTGCAAGGTCGAACAGCCCCACCACCGTGACGGGGACGGGATCACCGGCGCCGCTCGGCAGCACCTCGAACGTGGCGCCCAGCGGGAGGTCCGCGTCACTGCGGATCGCCACCTCACCGGGAGCGGCGGGGAGCCGCCCGTCGGCCAGCGGTTGCCAGCGCAGACCGTCGTCGGTGGCGAGCGCCGTCGTCGTCGTCACCTGTTGGGCGCGTCCCTCGGCGCGGACCCGCACGTAGGTCTGGGCGTCCACGGTGACGGCCCGCACCCCGGGGGTGGCGGCGATGGCCTCCAGGCCGAGCCGCTGGGCCTCGGCCGCCTCCTCGCGCGCGGCGTCGGTGCCGGCGGAGGTGCGGTCGCCGAGGTTCTGCACGAGCACGGCGGTGCCCGAGTACCGCATCCCGAAGGTCGCGTCGGCGCTGGCGGTCATCGTGCGGAGTACGCCCACCGAGGCCAGGACGAAGCCGACGGCCACGGCGATCGCCAGGATGGTGCCGAGGTAGCGGCCCGCGTGTGCGCGCAGCTGACCCAGGACCAGGTGGGGGCTCACGCGGTGGCCGGCCGGCGGCCGGTGAGCGAGCGCATGGCCGTGTGGACGGCCTCGGGGGTGGGGGAGGGGACCTCGTCGGCGATCCGTCCGTCCGCCAGTACCACCACGGTGTCGGTGTGGGCGGCGGCGTGCGCGTCGTGGGTGACCATGACGACGGTCTGGCCGGCCTCGCGGACACACGCGCCGAGCAGTCCCAGCACCGACTCGCCGGACTCGGAGTCGAGGTTGCCGGTCGGCTCGTCGGCGAACACCACGTCCGGGCGCGGCAGGAGGGCGCGGGCGATGGCCACCCGCTGCTGCTGGCCGCCGGACAGCTCGTGCGGGCGCCGCTTCAGCAGGTCGCCGATCCCGAGCTCGCCGACCAGCGAGTCGAGGCGCGACCGGTCCGGGCGACGCAGCGCCATCCGCACGGGGAGCGCGATGTTCTCGCGTACCGAGAGCGCCGGCACGAGGTTGAAGGACTGGAACACGAAGCCCACCCGGGTGCGCCGCAGCCGGGTGCGTCCCGCGTCACCGAGGCGGGTGATCTCGGTCGATCCGATCGATACCGTGCCGTGGTCGGGCGTGTCCAGGCCGGCCAGGCAGTGCATGAGGGTGGATTTGCCGCTGCCGGACGGGCCCATGACGGCGGTCCAGCGCCCCTTGTCGATCGCCACGTCCACGCCGTCCAGTGCGCGTACCTTCACCCGTCCGTGGGAATAGGTCTTGCGCAGGCCGTGGGCCCGGATCGCGATCTCGGGGGGTGGGGTCACGTGGGTCCTTCCGTCGCGGCGTGGCGTCCGGAGGTGAGTGTAGGGACCCCGGTTGCGGAGACCCGGTCCGACACGACACCGCACCTGTGGCCCATGTGACTGATGTGACGTATGGTACATGTGTGACTGGGCCGGACCCGGTCGTGCCCAGCTCCCGGACGACAAGGTGACCTCATGTTCCAGCGACGCTCGCACCGCACCGCCCCCCGTTCCCGTTCCCTCGCCCTCGGCGGAGCCCTGGCCGCGCTCGCCGTGGTCGGCGGTGGCACCGTCGCCGCGGTGGGCGCGCCCGCCGCCGTCGACGCCGGCGACATCCAGCTGACCCAGAACGCGACCGGCCAGGCCGGTGCGCAGGAGCTCCCGCTCGGTACGGCGGTCAACCTCGACCTCGAGCCCGTGGTCGCCCAGGCCGCCGGCGGCACCATCGCGCCCGGGACGACGGTGCAGGTCACCGGCCTGCCCGACGGTCTGACCCAGAACGGCTGGGTCATCTCCGGCACGCCCACCCGCGCGGGCGAGTACGAGGTGCTCGTCACCGTCTCCAACTCGGGGATCTCGCAGTCGGAGAAGGTCGCCATCACCGTCACCGACGGCGCGGGTGCCCCGTCGGAGGACGAGGAGGCGACGACGAGCCCGGCCATCACGAGCCCGGCCGCAACCACGGCGAACACCACGGACGAGACCGCGACGACCGAGACCACGACGACCGCCACGCAGTCCGACCCCACGCTCTCGGCGGTCCCCGGTGATCCGACCGCTGAGGACGACGCCCTCGCCGGCGATGAGGGTGACGGAACGGGCGCCGGCGACGGTGAGACGACCGGGGACGACGACGAGGTCGGCGCCACCCCGGATCTGTGCGCGGTCGTCGGGGACGGGCAGATGGACGGTGCCTCGCTGGCCCAGCTGCTGCCCCTGGTGACCGGTGGCGACGACGCCGAATCGGCCGGTCTCGTGATGGTTCTGCTCAACACGGTCGTCAACCTGCTCCCGTCCGTGCTCGGCGAGGGCGGGTCGGTCGAGAGCCTCGGCTCGGTGGGGCAGATCCTCTGCACGATCTCTCCGTCGCTGCTCGGCGGCCTGGCCGGTGGCGAGACCGCGACGGGCGGTGCGACGACCTCCGCGGGCGGCGACGCCACCACGGGCGGGGCGACCATCGGTGCCGCCGTCACGGACGCCGGCCCCGCCGCGCTGCTGGGTCTGCTCACGACCGGCGCGGGCAGCCTCGGGCAGTGACCCTCCCCGCGCCCCCGGGCAATGTCCCCACGGGGCGCGGGTCGGGGCGATAGAGTCCCCCTGTCGACCTCGGGCGGCCCGGAGGGGCGCAGTGGCTCGATTACGTCCGTCGCCGTCGAAGAGGGTCCATCACACATGTTCACCCGCAAGGTCGTCACCGCCTCCGCCGCCGCACTCACGCTGGTCGCCCTGTCCGTCCCCGTCGTCAACGCGCAGGACGACGACGCCCTCCCCGGTGAGACCGCGTCCGGCAGCATCTCGCTCGGCAGTCTCGAAGGGGGCGACCCCCACGCGTCCAGCCTCGCCGGAGGGTCCGGGGAGGCCTCCGACGACGCCACCGACGACGCCTCCGGCGCGGACGGAGCCGACGGTGAGGGTGCCGACGCGGGCTCCCTCGGTGGCGGTTCGCTGGGCAGTCTCGAGTCCGGCAGCCTCGACTCCGCCAGCGGGGACGACACGAGCGTCGGCGACCTGGTGCCCGAGACCGACGCGGCCTGCGAGTTGCCCGCCCTGGGCGGTTCGGTCGCCAAGTTCTCCCCGCTGCTGGGGATCGACGGCGTCCCCACCGGCGTCATGGATCTGATCACCTCGGCGCTGGATTCCTTCCCGAACCTGCTCGACATGGTCGCGGGGGAGGGGCGCGGGTCGGCGCTGGTCGGCGAGGCCGGCTCGCTCAGCGAGGGCCTGTGCACGCTGGTCTTCGGCGGCGAGATGGTCCCGCCGCCGGTCACGGTGATCGTCGACGGTGACGGCAATCCTGTCAGCACGGTCACCGGCACGGCCACCGCCAGCTCCACCACGTCCTCCCCGGCCACCACCACGACCTCCGTCGACGACGCTGGAACCGGAACTTCGATCTCCGCCTCCGACGACGCGAGCACCGACGGTGCGAACCGGGACGGTGTCGACTCGGACGACGCGGATGCCGGTGAGGCGGCGCTCGCGACCTCCGTCCCGGTCCCCGGCGCCTGACCCCGCCTCTCGGTCTCCTGCGGCCCGGCCCCGACACGGGGGCCGGGCCGCCGTGATTTTCCCGCGGTCGTCTCCCTGCGGCGCAGCTCATGCCGAAGCAATGAGCGCGGATCCACGTGCGCGAATATACCCGGGGGGTGTGTTACTGGTGTGGCTCATGAGAACTATGTGACTTATGTGACAGGAGTAGACAGTTGGTGTGTATGTGGTTAGAGTGGCACTCGTAATGGTCTGCCCTCCCGTTCCGCGGAGTGAGCGATCTGAACCCCTCCGGAAGGAACCAGCCGATGCGTGCTCGCCTCGCCCGTCCTCGTCGTATCGTCCGGGGTCGCCTTGCCGCCCCCGTCGCAGCCGCAGCAGCGGTCGCGCTCGTGGGCGGAATGGTCATCGCCGCTCCCGATGCGCCCACCGTCCGTGACGACATCCAGACCGTCGCCGTGGCCGCCCCCTCGTTCGACGCCGGGGCGGAGTTCTCCTTCAACGCAGGAGCGCTCGTCCAGGCCACTCAGTCGGCCGGGTTCGTCGTCGAAGACGTCACCGGGCTTCCGGAAGGGCTGGAGTACGACGGCAACGGTGGCATCTCGGGCACTGTGACCACTCCGGGCGTGTACACCATCCAGGTGACCGGGCGTGGTATCGGCGGAGTCGTCACGATTCCCGTCACCCTGACGATCAACAATGCCGACGGCTCCGCGCCGACCGGCGTCTCAGGTGAGGGAACGGCCGCCGTGGACGGCAGCCTCGGCGGCGAGGCGCAGGCCGGTGGCCAGATCACCACGGGCTCCGACGGAACGGACGCGATCCTCGGCGCCGTGGCGGGTATCGTCTCCTCGCTCGGTGGAGACGCCGGTTCCGTCTCCGAGCTCGCCGCCGGTTCGACCGGACAGGGCGGGGTCACCCCCGAGAGCCCGGACGCCCCGGATGCGCCGACCGGCCCGCTCGGCAGCGCGGCCAACGGTGAGCTCGGCCTCGGCAGCCTGTCGAACGGCGCGCCGGAGACCCCAGACGTGCCGGACACCGACGCCCCCGGCACCGAGACCCCGGTCAACGGCTCGCTCGGCACCCCGGGCTCCACCGCCACCGGGGAGGCGACCGGCGATGCCACCGGCGGCCTGGACACCCAGAGCCTGGGCCCGTTGGCCCCGCTCGGTTCCCTGATCGACTCGGGCGCCCAGACCGGCTCGACCACAAACGGCGACACCGAGACGACCGGCTCCACGCTCCCCGGCTCCACCACCCCAGGCGGAACCCAGACCGGCGCCGAGATCGTCACCGGAGGGGATCTGACCGGTGGCGGCGAGATCACCGTCCCGGGTTCCTCCTTCCCGGCGGACACCGGTTCCCTCGGGGCGCTGGCCCCCGGGCTGGCGCTGACGGGCGCCGCGCTCCTCGGCATCGCCGGGCTCAGCCTCGCGCTGGGCGGCGGCTCCTCGATCCCGGGCTCCACCGCGATCCTGCCTGCCCTTCCCGGTTCGACCACCACGGGCGGCACCACCACCGGCGGATCGAGCGACACCGGCAACGGTGGCTCCTCCGGGTCGGTCGCCCCGACCGTGGCCGCTGGTGCGCCGACTGTCGCCGCCGGCGCCCCGAACAGGGTCCAGGCCCCCGGGCCGACGGTCGCCAACGGTCGCGGCTGATCGACAGGCTCCCGGCGGCCGGGTAGGCCGCCGGTGACCACCTCCACCCCGGGGTCGTCTCACTTCGTGAGATGGCCCCGGGGTGTGGTGCATTCCTGGGTTACCGTGGGGCGGTCGCGATCTCGCGGCGGTAACCACCGAAAGGCGTATATGCGTATCTCCCGTCCTGTCGTCGCCTCCTCCCTCGCACTCGCCGCCATGGCCGCGGTCGGGGTCGCGTCCGGCCAGACGGAGGCGCCCGACCACGCGCCCCTGGTCGTCGAGGCCACCGACGTGGCACCCGCGGCCCTGCCGTCCCTGACGCTGCGCGTCGGCGAGTACATGGAGCGGCGGGTCAGCGACTACGTCACCCCGCCCCCCGGCGCCTCGATCCAGTTCCGAGGCCTGCCGCCCGGGCTGTCCTACGATCCGGCCACCACCGCGATCAGGGGCACCCCCACCGTCGCGGGCGTGTACGAGCCCGTGGCGACCGCCTTCATCTTCGGCGTCCCGGTACGCACCGAGACGACCACGGTCACCGTCACCGGCGGTGCGGGCGGGACCACCGGCGGTACCGGTGGCGGCGGCGCCCCGGCACCGCGTCCCGCCCCGGCCCCGGCTCCGGCGCCCGTGGCCGAGCCGGTGGCCCCTCCGGCGCCCGGCACGATCACCATCGCCGACATCGACACGCTGCCGGTGCCCGAGCAGGTCAAGGACGCCCTCCGCGGTGCCGCCCTGGCCCTCAACAACGGGATCCAGTCCGCCTGGAACGCCGTGCCCGAGGGCTCACTCGGCAAGTAGCCCACCCGGCATTCAGTACATCCGGCACTCAGTACATCCGGCAGGTAGTCCGCACGTACATCGACGGCGGCCGGTCCCCGAGGTGGGGGCCGGCCGCTGTCGTCTGTACCGCGCCGGGCGCGGGGGGCTCGTCGCCGGGCCTCCGCGGACCGCCGGGGTGAACGCGCACCGCCGTGTCACAGCGAGGCGATCACGAACCCGGCGCTGACCAGCACGCTCCACGCGAGCATTGCCATCCCGGCCATCGTCAGCGCGGGGATGAGTCCGGCACCCGTCGCCCGTGCGCGCACCGGCGCGTTGGCCTTCCACGCCACCGGCAACGACAGCAGCCCCAGCAGCGCCCAGGGCGTCGCCGGGATCAGTGCGAGCGTCGCCAACAGCGGCACCAGCAGTTCCAGGACCGCGTGCAGGCCGCGGGTCCGCGAGTCGCCCAGGCGCACGGCCAGCGTGATCTTGCCGGACTCGGCGTCCGAGGGGATGTCCCGCAGGTTGTTGGTGAGGTTCACCGCGCAGGAGAAGCTCCCCACCGCCACGGCCGCGACCACCGCGTACCAGGTGACCGACCCGAGCTGCGTGAACTGCGTACCGATCACGGCGACCAGGCCGAAGAACACGAACACCGCGACCTCGCCGAACCCGCGGTACCCGTACGGGGTCCTGCTGCCCGTGTAGAACCAGGCCGCCAGGATGCAGGCCACCCCGACCAGGATCAGCCACGGTGCCGACGTCGCACTGAGCACCAGCCCGGCGAGTCCGCCCAGTCCGAGGAACCCGAACGCGGCGCGCTTGACCGTCGTCGGCCGGGCCAGTCCCGAGCCCACCAGTCGCAGCGGGCCCACGCGGTCGTCGTCGGTGCCGCGGATGCCGTCCGAGTAGTCGTTGGCGTAGTTGACCCCCACGATGAACGACCACGCCACCACGAGCGCCAGGAGCGCCTGCCACCACACGAACCCGCCCGCGAGCGCCGCGGCCGCCGAGCCGACGAGCACTGGGGCGAACGCGTTGGGCCAGGTGCGGGGGCGGGCGCCCTCGAGCCAGTGGGAGAGCGTGGCGCCTCCGGGCTCGGTGAGGGCGGCGTCGGTGGCGGGAGGGGTCTCGCGGTGGGTGACGGGATCGGTCTCGCGGCTCATGCCCCGATTGTCCCATCGATGACGCCCGCCGCGACGCCGCGTCGGTCCACCTTGCCGCCCGGCAGCATGGGCAACGCGTCCAGCACGGCGACGATCGCAGGGGCCGAGTGCGCCCCCAGAGACGCGGCCACGTGTGCGCGCAGGTCGTCCGGCGACGCGGAGGAGCGGAGCGTGACCGCCGCGACGGGCCTGGTCCCGAGCCGTTCGTCCGGGATCCCGACGACGACGACGTCGACCACCGCAGGATGCGTGCGGAGCGCATCCTCCACGGTCTGCGGGAGGAGAGTGAGCCCACCGACGCTCAACGCCTCGTCGAGCCTGCCGAGGATCCGGAGCCTGCCCCCGGGGTCGAGCGTCCCGGCATCGTCGGTGCGGAACCATCCCGCCCGGGCGAACGCGGGGTGATCCGGTGCGTTCCTGTACCCCGACGCGAGCTGCGGGCCGGCCAGCCAGACGCGGCCCTCGTCGTCGTCGACCTCCACCGTCACCCCGGGGAGCGGGGCGCCGTCGTACACACATCCGCCCGCGGTCTCGCTCATGCCGTAGGTCCGGACCACCCGGATGCCGGCGTCGGCGGCGCGGGCGAGCAGCTCCGGCGCGGCCGCGGCCCCGCCGAGCAGGACCGCGTCGAGCTCGGCCAGTGCGGCGATGGCGTCGGGCAGGCCGTCGTCGAGGACCTTGGCCAGCTGGCCCGGGACGAACGAGGTGTAGGCGCGGTCCGCCACCGAGCTGTTGCCCCCGGCCGCGGACTCTCCCGTCCCGGCGCGGGAGCTGCTCCCCGCCCGGCATGCGGCCACCGCGTCGGGCAGGGACGCGGGGTCGAACCCGCGGGTCACGTCCATCACGACCGGCTCGTGCCCGGCGCGCAGCGACCGCAGGATCACCTGCAGCCCGGCGATGTGATGCGCGGGCAGCGCGAGCAGCCACCGGCCGGGCCCGCCGAGGGCGGTGTCGGTCGATTCGGCGGAGGTGGCGAGCGCGGCGGCGGAGAGCATCGCCCCCTTGGGCGTGCCCGTCGACCCGGACGTGCTCACCACCAGCGCGGTGCGGTCGTCGATCGGGTCACCGGGGCGTTGGCTGTCGGTGAGGATCCGGGTGCGCGTCGGGTCGTCGGCCGGCACCGGCAGCAGCGCCGGTCCGTGGTCGTCGAGCATCTGCGCCAGCGCAGGGAACACCTCGGCGACCGCCGCGCCGCCGGGGACGGGCAGGGTGCGCAGTTCTCGGGTGGCGGCCATGGCCGGTAGGCCCCCGACCGTCAGTAGTAGTACGGGTAGTCGTCCCAGTTGGGCTCGCGCTTCTCCAGGAACGCGTCGCGGCCCTCCACCGCCTCGTCGGTCATGTACGCCAGCCGCGTGGCCTCACCGGCGAACACCTGCTGGCCCATGAGTCCGTCGTCGGTGAGGTTGAACGCGAACTTGAGCATCCGCTGCGCGGTGGGCGACTTGCCGTTGATCTGCCGCGCCCACTCGATGGCGGTGTTCTCCAGCTCGGCGTGGTCCACCACCCGGTTGACGGCACCCATGTGGAACATCTCCTCGGCCGTGTACGCCTGACCGAGGAAGAAGATCTCGCGCGCGAACTTCTGGCCCACCTGCTTGGCCAGGTAGGCGCTGCCGTAGCCGGCGTCGAAGGAGCCCACGTCGGCGTCGGTCTGCTTGAACCGGGCGTGCTCGCGGGAGGCCAGGGTCAGGTCGCTCACCACGTGCAGTGAGTGCCCACCGCCGGCCGCCCACCCGTTGACCAGGCAGATCACGACCTTCGGCATGGTGCGGATGAGCCGCTGCACCTCGAGGATGTGCAGCCGCCCGCCCTCGGCCTTGACGCGCGCCTCGTCGACTTTGTCGGCCGTGGCGCCGGCGACGTCCGAGTCGTGCTCGGTCGAGTACTGGTATCCGGACCGGCCACGGATCCGTTGGTCGCCACCCGAGCAGAACGCCCACCCGCCGTCGCGAGTGCTGGGCCCGTTGCCGGTGAACAGGATGGTGCCGACGTCGGGGGAGCGGCGCGCGTGGTCGAAGACGCGGTACAGCTCGTCCACGGTGTGCGGGCGGAACGCGTTGCGCACGTCGGGCCGGTCGAACGCGATCCGCACGATCCCGTTGACCCGGCCCTCGCCCGCGTGGCGGTGGTAGGTCAGGTCGGTCAGGTCCTCCCCGTTCCGGAAGCCCTCGACCTCCCGCCACTGCGACGGGTCGAACGGGTTTCCGGTGGTCTGGTCCTGCGGTGCGCTGCTCTCGGTCATGGGTTCGACGTTAGCGTGGAGCCATGACATCCGTACCGGGCCCCGAGTCGATCGACGATCTGCTCGCCCGCGTGCACGTGGTGGCACTGCCGATGCGGGTGCGTTTCCGCGGCGTCACCGAACGTGAGGTCGCGCTGATCGAGGGCCCCGCCGGGTGGGGCGAGTTCGGTCCGTTCGGAGAGTACGACGATCTCGAGTCCGCCCACTGGCTGGCCTCCGCGCTGGAGATGGCGTGGCAGGGCCCGCCGCTGGCGCTGCGTTCCCGGGTCCCGGTCAACGCCACGGTCCCGGCGGTCGCGGCCGGGGACGTCGCGGCGATCCTCGACCGCTTCCCGGGCTGTATGACGGTCAAGGTCAAGGTGGCCGAGCCCGGGCAGCAGCTCGTCGACGACGTCGCCCGCGTCGCCGCCGTCCTCCAGGCCCGCCCCGGCGTTCGCGTGCGGGTGGACGCCAACGGGGCGTGGTCGGTCGCCGAGGCCGCCCACGCGATCCGGGTACTGGACCAGGCGGTGCGCGCGGACGACGTCGCGCGGGCCCCCGGCACCGGCCCGGTCTCACTGGACGGGCCGGGCCTGGAGTACGCCGAGCAGCCCTGCGCCACCGTCGAGGAGCTGGTGCAATTGCGGGAGCGCCTGGCCGCCGACGGGGTGCACGTGGACGTCGCCGCCGACGAGTCCATCCGCCGCGCCGAGGACCCGCTGCGGGTGGTGCGCGCGGGCGGCGCCGACCGGGCGGTGGTCAAGGTCGCGCCGCTGGGCGGGCCGCGGCGCCTGCTCGCGGTGGCCGCAGAGCTCGGGGTGCCGGTCACCGTGTCCAGCGCTCTCGACTCGGCGGTGGGGGTCGCCGCGGGTGTCGCCGCCGCAGCGGCGCTGCCCGGTGGTGCCGGGCGTGGCCGTCCCGGACCCGACGACGACGACAACGCGATCCCCGCCGCAGGTCTGGGCACCGGCGGGTTCTTCGTCGAGGACGTGGTCGAACCGGGCACGTTCGCCCTCGAGGACGGCTGTCTCCCGGTCCGCCCGGTGGCGCCGGACCCGGCGAGGCTGGAGGGTCTGCGCGTGGGCGGTGAGGTCCGCGACTGGTGGCTGGACCGGATCCGCCGCTGCTACGAACTCCTCTGAGCGGCCCCGCCGCAGCTGCCCCGCCGCTCCGCCACAGCACGCTGCGCGGCCCGGGCCCCGTCCGAGAGAATCCTGGATCCTCATCGCCTCGCGGATGATGGGCACGATCCTGCCGCGCAGATAGTCCTCCCACTGCCAACGCCGGAAGATGTTGCCCAGTGCTTCGATGTTGTTCTGCCGCTTCTTCTCGTCGCGCAGCTTCTGGCGGACGGACCCCTCGCCGTCGTCGATCCCGTACTTCCCCGACCCGTCGGCCTCGCCGACGAGCCCCCATGCTTCCCAGTACATGTCCACGAAGGTCGAGGTCCCGTCCGGGAGGACGAATTCCCGCTGGAGTTGCGGCATCGGCAGACCGGCGCGGCTGATGGTGACCCTGCTGACCGATTCGAGGACAGACTGGGCGCCCGGGTCGGCGAACGCCACCACGGCCCGGGCCCTCGCGACGCCGACCCTGCCGGCAGCGGCCTCGAGCTCGAACGCCAGATCGCCCGGGCTGCACAGCTTACGACGCAACGCCTCGTCCGCCGCACACACCGCGCCGGTGAAGGGACTCGACCGCGCGACGTCGACGATCGTCCGCGCCGGGGTCGTCACCGGGATCCCGTCCACCTCGGTCACGACGTCGGCGAGATCGAGATTGTGGCAGATCGAGCTCTTCCTGCGCCTGCTCCCGCTCCCGGGGCGGTGCCTGGTGGTGGTGACCCGCCGGGTATCCATTCCGTGGACGGGGAGGCCGTGCAACACGAGGGCTGACGTGTGGGACATCGCAGTCCCCGGGCTGATGCTCCCCGCCGCGGCCCGCGAGCGCATCTCGAGGATCGCCTCGGCCTGGTCGGGTCCGGTGGGGACGTCCGATGCGAGCGCGTAGACGCCGTGGCGAACGCGGTGGAGCTGACCCGTTCGTTCGGCGTGTTCTCGTGCTCGGCGGCTATACCCGCGCGCGAGGAGTTCGGCTGCGGACATGACGACTGGGCGGGAGTGATCGGTGCTCATGTCAAGGCAGTATTGCGCTGGGGGAGGCGGGGATCGCCGCAGCGGGGGCCGCTTCCGGCTCGGCTTGTGGAGACGGCCGGGGTTGTGGATTCCGGGGCACGGGCGGTCGTGTGCAGGCGCGTCGGAAAGAGCTCGACGGACTGTCGTCTACTTGACGGACTGCCGGCTACTTGACCGGCTATGCACCGCCCGCGCCCCAGCCGCGCGGCCCAGCCGCGTGCCACCATGGCGTCCCGCCCACACCGCGGTGCACGCGAGACGCCATGGTCAGGGGCGGCTGCAACAGGGGCAGCTGCGGCAGAGCTACTGCGACAGGGCTAGTGCGACTGGGGCGGGCGCCGCAAGGGCGGCCGACGCACGGGCTGCTGCTGGAGGCGCGGCCGGACGCGCGGCCGGACGCGGGGCCGGTCACCTCCGGGACCCACTCACCTCCTCGGCCGGGGCAGTTCGCGCGTGCGCGGGGCGTACCCCCACTGGTGGCGGCCCAACCGCGACGGCGGCAGCAGTGACCCGAAGTCGGGCAGACCGTCGTCGGCGAGCATCTCGTCATCGATCGTCACGCTCACCACGCGTCCGAGCAGCATCGCGCTGGTGCCCAGGTCGATCACGTCGTGACGCACGCACTCGAACGCGATCGGCGCTTCTGCGACCCGCGGCGGCGCGACGACGTCCGAGAGGTCGGCGGTCAGCCCCTGCATCTCGAACTCGTCGACCTCCGGGCCGACGGGCGCCGAGGTGGCGTTCATGACCTCCATCAGCGACTCGGTGCCGATGTTCACCACGAACTCGCCCGTGTCCACGACATTGCGGTAGGTGTCCTTTCGTCCGATCGAGGTCACGGACAGGATCGCCGGGTCGGCGCAGGCGACGGTGAAGAAAGAATACGGCGCGAGGTTGGGCACCCCGTCGACCGAGATCGTCGACACCCACGCGATCGGGCGCGGTGTGATCGAGGCGGTGAGCAGGGCGTACATGCCCTTGGCCGGGGGATCATCCGGGGTGTGAACGATGCGCATCCGCCCATTGTGCCGCCGTCTGCGTCGCCGCTTCGGTCATAGCCCGGTGGGGCATGTCAACGCTGCTCTAGCGTGGGGACGAATCGACGGGTGCAAGAGCGAGCGGTCGGCGGTGAGTGGTCGGCGGTGAGTGGTCGACGAGCGAGAGGAGCCGGGACGATGGCGGCGAACGACGGGATCCGGATCCCCCTGCGCGACCAGCTGTGGCTGCTCATGGACCGCCCGGACAACCTCATGTACATCAACTGTCTGGTGTGGTTCGCCGAGATCCCCGACTGGGATGAGGTCACCCGGGCCATCCAGACGCGGATGGTCGAGGCCCACCCGGTGTTCCACCGCATCCCGGTCCGCCGGGGCCGCCGCTGGTACTGGGTCGACGACCCCGACTACGACATCTCGAACCACCTCGTGCGCAGCCGGCTTCCCCAGCCGGGCGGTCGCGCCGAGGCCGAGGCCTACATCGCCGAGCAGATGGCGGTGCAGCTACCGAAGGGGCAACCGTTGTGGCGGGCCGAGTACATCGAGGGCTACCACGGGCACGAGGGCGAGCAGGAGGGGGCGCTGATCCTGTTCCGCGTCCAGCACGGCGTCGTCGACGGGATCCGGCTCACCCAGCTCGTGCTGGGTCTGTGCGACCACGAGGACGACTCGTCCCTGCCCAGCGTCGGCCGGGATCTTTCGCCCTCCGGCGGCGGCATCCTCGGGGCGGTCACCGGCGCGGGTGCCGGACTGGCCAAGGACTCGTGGGGGATCGCCCGGGGCGTGACCGGAGCCACACTCCGGTTCCCGCTGACGCTGGCCCGCCTGGCGCGGGACGTCGCGGCCCCCGGCCGGTCACTGACGCGGGTCCCGACGCGCGTCGTGGAGTCGTTGACGGACAACATCAACGCGGAGAACCGGACCGCCAACACCTACCGGGGCGTCTTCCGTCTGCTGTTCGAGCCGCGATCCTCGGAGCTGTCCTGGAGCGGAAAGGCGCACGCGGAGAAGAAGGTCTCCTGGATCGCGGGGCTCGACCTGGCGGCGGTCAAGCGGGTGGCGAAAGTGCACGACACGACCGTCACCACCGTGATGCTGGCCGCCGTGTCCAAGGCGCTCACCGAGTACCTCGACACCCAGGGCGACCGGCGGGTCTCCGACATCAATCTCATGGTGCCGATGGCGGTCTCCCCGGTCGGTGACGAGTTGCCGGAGGAACTGGGTAACCACATCACGCTCATCCTCATGAGACTCCCGTTGTGGGTCGACGACACCGACGAGCTCATCGAGGCGATCACCACGTCGATGACGCGGGTGCGCTATTCCCTCGAGCCGCACGTCAACTTCGCCACCATGCTCACCGTGGCCGTCACGCCCGGCCCGGTGGCGCACGCGGTGATCGACCTGTTCGCCAACAAGACCGTCGGCCAGCTGACCTCGGTGCCCGGGCCCGTCTCCACCGTGTCGCTGGCCGGCACGCCGGTGTCGGGGATGCTCGGATGGGTGCCGATGAGCGGCGACCAGGCGCTGGGGATCTGCATCTTCAGCTACGACGGCACGGTGTCCGTGGGCATCGCCACCGACGCCGAGCTCATCCCCGAACCGGGAGCGGTCGCCGGGATGATCGAGGGCCAGTTCACCACGTTCGAGGGTTGGTACGACGAGGACTGAGCCCGCCGCCGGCCACCACCTCGCCGGCCACCACCCCGCCCGTCACCACTGCGGGGCCGGCACCTCCGGGTGCGCGGCGAACCAGGCTCCGATGTAGGACATGTCGATGCCCTGGTCCTCGGCGATCAACTCGTACATCGTCCGGCTGTCGATCGCCTCGCGCAGGATGTCCGCGTGTCCGGAGTGGCGGGCGATCTCGTTCAGCGCGTGCATCGCCGCCCAGCGTCCGTTGAACGCCGGCTGGCCGGGCGGGAACCACGGCATCTCGGCGGGTACCGGCACCGGGGCGTCGAGGTCGCACGTCCGGAGGTTGTCGAGCGCGGCGGAGTGCCGCCGGTCGAATTCGGCGAGGATCTCCTCGACGGTGGCGTCGGGGTCGACCCGGTTGACGGTCTCGGCCCAGGCGAACGCCTCCGGCAGCGACCGCCCGGTCGCGGGCGCGTCGGGCGCGGCGGCGGCGCGGGCCGTCCAGCTCTCGGCGACCTCGCCGATGTGCAGGATGAGCCAGCCCAGCGTCAGTTCGCTCGACGGCACGGGGCAGGCGCGCAGCTGGTCGCCGGTGAGGCCGTGGACGATCGACCGGGCGTTGACCAGTTCGGCGTCGATCCATTCGAGCAGGTTCTCTCGCTCGGTGTTGCGGGTGGCGGGGAACAGGGGCATGACGACTCCTCGTGTGTCGGGTGTTCGTGGCGGGCAGCAGGACGACGGCGTCGGTCGGGAACGACGGCGGCGCCGCCGTGTCAGTGGGTGTGGGCGTACAGGTCGCGGAGCAGGCACATCTCGGCACCGTGGTGGATGACCTCACGGTTGATGTGCAGGACCAGGGCAGCCATGGAGTACTCGGCCCACGGGCCCTCGGCCTCGCCCACGGGGGCGGCCAGGGCCTCGGCGTCGAGCGCCCGCACGCCCTCCATCCAGCCCGCGTAGGTGCGATCGAGTTGGGCGAGTCCGCCCGCGGCGTCACCGGCGTAGGTGTGGGTCATGTAGTCGTGGGGCGGTCCGCCGAAGTGGGAGTGCCACCGGGCGCCGAGGACGCCGACGACGACGTGGCCGATCCGCCACGCGATGGTCGTCAGCGGGGCGGGCACCGGCTCCGGGAACTCGAAGTCGATGGTGTACTCGCCCTCGCCGCCCTGCATGGGCGCGGTGCCGGCCCCACGGGGTCGGACGTCCCAGGTGCGCTCGTCGGCGGCGGGGGAGAAGTGGTATTCGTCGTCGGTCATGCCCTCCAGGCGAGGCCGCAGTTGGCCGTTCCAGTGGAAGTCGAGTTGGTCGACGAGCTGGGCTGTCCAGTCGATGGGGCGGGTCGTGGCGGTCACGGTGATCTCCTGACGATGGTGGTGTCCGCCCAGCGTGTCAGACCATCCGGACAGGATCGGTCCGCTGAGGGTGGGACACTACTGGCATGACCGAGGACAGGATGCCCACCACCCAGCGCGTGCTGGGCCTGCTCGACCTGCTGCAGCGGCGATCGGTGTGGACGGGCGACGAGCTGGCGGCCGAGCTGGGGGTGACCACGCGGTCCATCCGCCGTGATGTCGACCGGCTCCGTGACCTGGGGTATCCGGTGGAATCTGAGCGGGGCGCGGGTGGCGGGTACAGGTTGGGCTCGGGCCAACGACTGCCGCCGCTGTTGCTCGACGACCGCGAGGCCGTGGCGGTGGCGATCGCCCTGCGGCTGGCCGCGGGCGGCGCCGTGGCGGGCGTCGGCGAACACGCGCTGCGCGCCCTGACCAAACTGGACCAGGTCATGCCCGGCCGGTTGCGCGAGCGGGTCGCCGACGTCACCGAGTCGATGGTCGCGGTCCCCGGCTCGGACACCCCGGTGGAGCCGGAGCTGCTCATCGACCTGGGCCACGCGGTCCGCGGCACCGAGCAGGTGCGACTGGAGTACCGCGACCGCGCGGGCCGCGACACCGAGCGTCGGGTGGAGCCGTACCGGATCGTCGTGCTGGGCCGGCGCTGGTACCTGCTGTCCTACGACCTCGACCGCGCGGACTGGCGCACCTTCCGGCTCGACCGCATCCGGGCCGTCCACCGCAGCCGCTGGCGCTTCACCCCCCGCCCCGACGTGCCCGATCCGGCCGCGCACGTGCAGCACGCGGTGACCGCGGCGCCGTACCAACACCTGGCCCGGGTGGTGGTGTTCGCACCCGCGGCGGAGGTGGTCGAGCAGTTCCCGCCCACCTACGGCACGGTCACCGAGCTGCGCGCCGAGGACCATCCGGACGGCCCGGCCTGCCGGCTGGAGACCGGGGCCGCCGACCTCGACGCGCTGGCCTGGTACCTCGCCAGGTTGCCGGGCCCGTTCGCCGTGGAGTCGCCGGACGGGCTGCGGGAGCGGCTGGCGGGGTTGGCCGGGCGGCTCGCGCATGCGGCCGACCCGGGCACCTCCCCCGACTAGGCTGGGGGGCGATGAACCCCACCGTGAGCAACCCGAGCACCGCGCAGGCCCGTGTCCTCGTCGACGAGTTGATCCGCCACGGGATCACCGACGTGGTCCTGTGCCCGGGATCGCGCAGCGCCCCGTTGGCCCTGGCGTTGGCCGCCGCCGAGCGGTCCGGCCGGCTCGCCCTGCACGTGCGGATCGACGAACGCGCCGCCGGGTTCACCGCGCTGGGGCTCGCGCTGGGGTCGAGGCGGCCGGTCCCCGTCGTCGTCACCTCCGGCACCGCGGTGGCCAACCTCCATCCGGCGATGGTGGAGGCGGCCCACTCGGGCGTGCCGATCCTCGCGCTCACGGCCAACCGGCCGCCCGAACTGCGCGGTACGGGTGCCAATCAGACCATCGACCAGGTGGGATTGTTCGGCCCGCACGCGCGCGCGGTCGTCGAGCTCGGCGCGGCCGGGGACCCCGAGTCCGAGCACCGGCACTGGCGCAGCGCGATCGGCCGGGCCATCCTCACCGCCACCGCGGCGGCCGACCCGGGTCCGGTGCAGGTCGACATCGCGTTCCGCGAGCCGCTCGTGCCGGGCGAGGGCGACGAGGATTTCACCCTCGCGGGAGACGCACCGGGGTACGACGACGACGAGGTCGGCGGCGGCCCGGAGACCGGTCGTCTGCCGGAGGGGCGTGCGGACGGTCGTCCGTGGGTGCAGCGAGCGGGGGCGGGGGTCGACTCGGCGCCCGCCGATTCGGCCGTGGCGGTGGATCTCACGCGGCCCACGTTGGTCGTCTCGGGGGTCGGGGCGGCACCGGTGTCGGGGCTGGTGGCGGTGCCGACGGTGGCCGAGCCCGGCGCCCCCGTCCCGCTGCACCCGGTGCACCCGCTGGCGATCCCGGCGCTGCGGCCCGAGCAGGTGGTGGTCACCGGCCGGCCGACGCTGCACCGCGCCGTCACGCGGTTGCTGGCGGACCCGGACGTCGACCTCGTGATCCTCGACGCCGGCCCGCGCTCGCCCAACCCCACCGGTAGCGCCGCCGAGCTCGCCGACTCCGTCCTCACCGGGTGGGGCGTGGACCCCGAATGGACCGAGACCACGGCCCGCGCCGACGCCCACGCCCGCGCCGCCGTGGACCGGCTGCTGGACCGGCATCTCGAGACCGGCGCGCCGACGGGACTGCACGTGGCGCGTGCCGTGGCCCGCGGCGTCCGGGCCGGGGACAACCTCGTGGTGGGTGCCTCCAATGCCGTGCGGGACCTGTCGTTCGTGGGCCCGCTCGACCCGGACGTGGCGATGTACGCCAACCGCGGGGCGTCGGGGATCGACGGCACGGTCTCCACCGCGATCGGGGTCGCGTTGTCGGCGCCGGGGCGGACCGTCGCGTTGCTGGGCGACCTGACCTTCCTGCACGACGTGTCCGGCCTACTGCTCGGGCCGCGGGAGCGCCACCCCGACGACCTGACGATCGTCGTGGCCGACGACGACGGTGGTGGCATCTTCTCCCTGCTCGAACAGGGGGACCCCCGCCTGGCCGCCGACTTCGAGCGCGTCTTCGGCACCCCGCACGGCGCCGACCTGGGCGCCCTGTGCGCGGGCGCCGGGGTGCCCTTCACCGACACCGACCCGGCCGGACTCGAGGCCCTGCTCGCGCAGCCCGCGTTCCCGAACGGGCACCGCGACATCGTGCCCGAGGGTCTGCGGGTGGTGCGCGTCGCGACCGACCGGCAGGGATTGCGCGACCTCCACGCGGCCCTGCGCTCGGAAGCCGTGGCGGACGGGTGACCGCGACGGCCCCGGTCTCTGCCCGGCAGATCCGTCGCGCTCGCCGTATCCGGTGGGGCGTGCGGGTGGTGGCCGTGACCGCGGGAGTGTTCTCACTGCTCACAGCCGTGCTCCTCGTGCTGGCGTGCTTCATCAACGACCAGCGGATCGACCGGGACATGGGCAGCGCCACCGCCTTCGTCACCGAGGTCACCGACCGGCGGGCCGCCGTGGAGTTCGACGCCGGCGGCGGCCGGACCGTCCGACCGGTGACCGGCGTGTTCTACCCGACCGGGCTCGTCGAGGGGCAGCGGGTGCAGGTCGAGTTCCGGCGCGCGAACCCGGATCTGGTGCGGGTCTCGGGACGCAGCTGGACCGTCGCCGTCGTGCCCGCCCTGTCCGTGCCCGCCGTGGTCGTCCCGTTGGCGGCGCTCGCCTACGCCGCCGCGTCACCGAGGGTTCACCGGGCGGCACCACGAGTTCGACGCACCGTTTCTCGCTGATCACCGGCCCGTGTCCCGGCCCGGCGACAGTGGGGTCGTGCGCGTAGCCATCGTCACCGAATCGTTCTTGCCGAACGTCAACGGCGTCACCAATTCCGTCCTGCGCGTGCTGGAGTACGCGCGTCGGCACGGGCACGACTGTCTGGTGGTGGCCCCCTCCGGACAGGTCGGCTTCTGGCAGGGCGCCGCCGGTGCCGTCCGGGCGCACCCGCTGGTCAGTGCGGTCGCACCACTGCTCGGCGGGTACGGGGCAGACGCGAGCGGCCCCGACCACCACCTGGGCTATCCCGTCCACCGGGTCACCGCGGTGAGGGTGCCGGTGGTGTCCTCCCTGCCGGTCGGCGCACCCAGCCCGAGCGTGTTCGGCGCCCTGCGCGACTTCGGCCCCGACGTGGTGCACCTGGCGTCGCCGTTCGTGCTCGGTGCCGCCGGTGCCGCCGCGGCCCGCGCCCTGGACGTGCCCTCGGTGGCCGTCTACCAGACCGACGTGGCCGGGTTCGCCGATGCCTACGGGATCGGTGTCGTCGCCGATGCGGCCTGGACCTGGACCCGGGCCATCCACGCGAGCTGCGACCGCACCCTCGCCCCGTCGACCGCCGCGATGGAGGATCTCGCGGCCCACGGGATCCCGCGCCTGTACCGGTGGGGGCGGGGCGTCGACACCGAGCGCTTCTCGCCCTCCCGGCGCAGTGCGGCCCTGCACGCGCTGTGGTCCCCGCAGGGGCGGCCCGTCGTGGGATTCGTCGGCAGGCTCGCCCCGGAAAAGCACGTCGAGCGCCTTCAGTCGCTGGCCGACCGGTCGGGCCCGGGGGGAGACCTCCACCTCGTCGTCGTCGGAGACGGCCCCGACCGCCCCGCACTCCAGGCCGCCATGCCCCACGCGATCTTCACCGGCGAACTCCACGGCGACCGGCTCGGGCAGGCCTACGCCACGATGGACGTGTTCTGCCACCCCGGTGAGTTCGAGACGTTCTGCCAGTCCATCCAGGAGGCGCAGGCGTCCGGCGTGCCCGTCGTCGGCCCGGACCAGGGCGGGCCCCGCGACCTCGTGCAGACCGGGGTCAACGGCGTCCTGCTCGACCCGCGCCGGTACGCCGCCGAGGTGTCGCCGGCCGTGGACGCGGTGCTCGCCGACCACGAGCGACTGGCCGCCGGCGCCCGCGCCACCGTCCTCGGTCGCACCTGGGACGCGATCTGCGCCCAACTCTTCGACCACTACGCGGCGGCGGGCGCCCGGTCCGATTCGGGCAGGGTCGGCGTGGGCAGGGGTGGCATGGGCAGGGTCGGCGTGGGCAGGGGTGGCGCGCGCACGATCGGGGTCGACCGGACCAACGCGCGTGGTGTGGGCGGGAGCCGAGCCCCACGTGTGGTGGCCTGATCGGCCACGCGCGCCGGGGGCGGGTAGCGTCGACGGCGTGTCCCGCGCCAATCTCGACAAGCAGCCCCGCGACGTCGCGTCGATGTTCGACGGTGTCGCCAAGCGCTACGACCTGACCAACACCGTCCTCTCCGGGGGCATGGACCGCGTGTGGCGGCGGCGGGCCCGCTCGTTGCTCGCGCCGCGCCCCGGGGAGCGGATCCTCGACCTGGCCGCCGGCACCGCCGTGTCGACCGTCGAGCTCGCCAAGTCCGGCGCGTGGTGCGTGGCCGCGGACTTCTCGCTGGGAATGCTGCGGGCGGGCGCCGGCCGGGACGTGCCCAAGGTCGCGGGCGACGCCATGAAGCTGCCGTTCGCCGACGACTCCTTCGACGCCGCCACCATCAGCTTCGGGCTGCGCAACGTGCAGGACACCGCTGCCGGACTGCGGGAGATGGCCCGCGTCGTCAGGCCCGGAGGGCGACTGGCCGTGGTGGAGTTCTCCACGCCCGTGTTCCCGCCCTTCCGCGCGCTGTACATGAACTACCTCATGCGGGCGCTGCCGAAGATCGCCACCAGCGTCTCGTCCAACCCGGACGCGTACGTCTACCTCGCCGAGTCCATCCGCGACTGGCCGGACCAGCACGCACTGCTCCAGATCATCGAGGCCAGCGGCTGGGAGCGCGGCAGCGTCACCAACCTCACCGGCGGCATCGCGGCCATCCACCTGGCGCGCCGCCCCGCCTGACTCCGGCGCGGCCTGATCCGACCGCCGCCGCACACGCACCCGCCGCCGAAGCGGAGGCCCGGCGGGTCAGTCGGCGAAGAGGGGCCGACGGTCCAGCCTGCGGGCGATCGACCCCGCTGCCCGCCAGCCGCGGGCCACCACATCGCGGTCCGAATCGGCGACCGTGTTGGACATGCACCGCACCGCCGCGGTCATCAGCGCCTGCGAACGCATCCCGACCGGTCCTGCCAGCGGCAGGAACTTCGGATAGGTGAGCAGGCGCGCGGCGTCCCGGGCGATCGCGAACGACTCGCCGTAGGTCTCGCGGAGCACCGCGGGCCACGCATGCGTCAGGTCACCGGCAGTGGTGCGCGAGTGCGAACCGGCCGCGCCCACTCTCGAGCCCGGGCCTCCTCGGCCGACACCCGCTCCCGCCACGATCAGCTCGGCGAGCAGGCGGCCGCCCTCGAGCGCGTAGTCGATCCCCTCACCGTTGAGCGGGTTCACGCATGCCGCCGCGTCGCCGACCGCCGCCCAGTTGGGACCGGCCACCGTCGAGACCGCCCCGCCCATCGGTAACAACGCGGACGTCACCGCCCTCGGCTCGCCGGCCAGGGCCCAGTCGCCGCGGACGCTACGGGCGTAGTGCTGCAGTAGCTCCTTGACCGCGACGTTCGCCGGCCGCGCCGAGGTCGCCAGCGCACCCACCCCGAGGTTGACCTCGCCGTCGCCGAGCGGGAACACCCAGCCGTAGCCGGGCTGGATGGCGCCCGCCTCGTCGCGGAGCTCGAGATCGGAGCCGATCCACGGACGATCATGACGCCCGGACCGGACATAGGATCTCGCGGCCACGGCATACACCGTGTCGCGATGCCAGGTCCGGCCGAGCAGTCGGCCCACCGGCGACCGCACGCCATCGGCCACCACGAGGGTTCGGCACTCCACGCGACCGCCCTCGGTCCGGACGGCGGTCACCTCGCCGTCGTCGCCCCTTTCCACGCCGGTCACGCGCACGCCGCCATGCACCACGGCGCCCGCGTCCACGGCCGCCTGCCGGAGCCGGTCGTCGAACACCGTCCGTCGCACCGCCGACCCGGTCCCACCGTGCTCTCCGGCCGGCCACGGCACCTGGCGGGAGTGGCCGAAGCCCCGCAACTCGAGCCCGCGGATGGTGATGCGGTCCCGCGCCCACCCGCCGAGACCCAGCCGGTCGACCTCCAACATCGCCCGCGGCGTGAGCCCGTCGCCGCAGGTCTTGTCGCGCGGGAACAGTGCCGCGTCGAGCACCGTGACCTCGCGACCGGCACGCGCCAACCACGTCGCGGTCGCCGAACCGGCGGGGCCGCAGCCCACCACGAGGACGTCCGTCGACGCGGGAAGGCCCATACCTGACTCCATGTGCTCCATGGTGGCAGGTCGACGGGGGCGGCGGTCGCCGGGACCTCGGGCGG
>NZ_JABFAN010000019.1:96728-98993 GCF_017168155.1 Dietzia sp. KRD202
GTGGGGTGCCACCGCCCGCGACGCGGGACCGTAGTCTGTCGGGAAGGGCGGGCCACGCCGACCCTTCACCAGGCGACGAGGACGAGTGGGGATGTCGAGCGATTCAGTGACCGGCTCCGCGGAGACGGCGACCGACCACACGGTGGCGGGCGTGGACGTCGGCGACGCCGACCTCGCAGCCGACCTGCGCGAACGGCTCGACGAGGTCGAGAAGCTGCTCGTCAGCCGACTCCAGACCGGCGAGGACTTCCTCTCCGAGGTCGCACTGCACCTCGTCACCGCCGGCGGCAAGCGGTTCCGGCCCGTCGTCACCCTTCTCTCGGGCTCGCTGGGCCCCGCGCCCGACCGCGAGCGGCTCGTCAAGGCCGCCGTGGTGTGCGAGATGATCCACCTGGCCACGCTGTACCACGACGACGTCATGGACGAGGCCGCCATGCGCCGCGGTGTCGAGTCGGCCAACAGCCGCTGGGACAACTCCACCGCGATCCTCGCCGGCGACTTCCTCTTCGCCCACTCCTCGATGCTCCTGGCCGACCTCGGACCCGAGGCCGTGCAGCTCATCGCCCAGACGTTCGCCGAGCTGGTCACCGGGCAGATGCGCGAGACCGTCGGCCCGGGCGTCGGCGGTCGTGACGAGGGTGCCGCCGAGCACTACCTGCGGGTGATCTGGGAGAAGACCGGCTCGCTCATCGCCGCGGCCGCCCAGTTCGGCGGCGAGTACTCGGGGGCGACAGCCGAGCAGATCGGCAGCCTGCGCCGCCTCGGTGACGCCGTGGGGATCGCGTTCCAGATCGCCGACGACATCATCGACATCGCCTCGCCGTCCACCGAGTCGGGCAAGACGCCCGGTACGGACTTGCGCGAGGGCGTCCACACCCTGCCGATGATCTACGCCATGGAGGCCGGCTCCTCGGACAGTGCACGCCTGCGCGAGCTGCTCGCCGAGCCGCTCACCGATGACGCGGAGGTGGCGGAAGCCCTCGAGTTGCTGCGCGCGTCCGACGGTATGCGGCGCGCGCGGGCCACGCTCGAGAAGTACGTCGATGACGCCATGACCGAGCTCGACGTGCTGCCCGCCGGCCCGGCCAACGAGGCGCTGCGTCGGCTCGTGCGTTTCACCGTCGACCGCGTCGGCTGACCTTCCCCCAACGACCCGGCAGCCGCACGGGCGCCTGTGTGGCCCGACGACAGTCGCACGCGACCATGGCGTCTCGCGCACGCTTCGGTGCAGGCGAGACGCCATCGCGGGGGGCGCCTGTGTTCGAGAGGGCTGCTATTGCGGGCAGTGGCTCGGGCCGGCGAAGGCCGGTCAGCGGCGCGGGTAGAGGGCGACCTGGGCCGCCTTGACCACGAGGGTCACGGGCGAACCCGGGGCCAGCGCGAGTTCGGCGACCGAGCGGCTGGTGATCTCGGCATCGACGCGCTGACCGTCCCGTAGCTCGGCCGTCACCCGCGTCAACGCCCCCGCGGGGACGAGCGAGACCACCCGCGCGGGCCAGGAGTTCCGCGGGCTCGTCGCAGGCGCGTGCGCGGATGGCTGCGTGGGGCTCGTGGGAGCCGGAGCCGAAGTCGGGGCCTGAGTGGAGCCGGTGGGTGCGGGGTCGGTGTGGACGGCCACCGCCCGCGGGTCGACGGTCGCCACCGCCCGCGCCCCCGGCCGCCATCCCGCCGCCGCGCTCGTGCGGACCCCTGAGACGAGGTCGCCGCCGGGGGTGCGCAGGTCGTCGTCGTCGTCGTCGTCGACGATCCCCTCGACCAGTGAGACCCCGGCCAGGCGCGCGGCGAAGTCGGACGCGGGCCGGGCCAGGACCTCCTCGACCGTGCCGGACTGGGCGACGCGGCCGGAGGCGACGACGACGACATCGTCGGCCAACGCCCAGAGGTCCAGCGGATCATGGGTCACCAGGACCACGGCCCGTCCGGTGAGCCGATCAGCGAGGAGACGCCGGATCGCGGGGGCGACCTCCACGTCGAGGGCGGCCAGGGGCTCATCGAGCAGGACGAGCTCCGGATCCACGGCGAGGGCCCGGGCCAGGGCGACGCGCTGCGCCTGCCCGCCGGACAGCTCGTGCGGCCTGCGGTCGGCGAGGTCGGCGCAGCCCACCGCCTCGAGCTCGGTGCGGGCGCGGTCGAGGGCGGCCCGCCTGCGGACGCCACGGGCCCGCGGGCCGTACGCGACGTTGTCCTCGGCCGACAGGTGGGGCAGTAGCCCGGGACGCTGCTCGAGCGACACCACGCGGCGGCGGTGGGCGGGCAGGTGGGTGC
>NZ_JABFAN010000019.1:99093-121591 GCF_017168155.1 Dietzia sp. KRD202
GGCAGGTGGGTGCGGGGCGAGCCGACGACGCGGCCGTGGAGCCGGACCTCGCCCGAGTCGGGCCGCAGGTGCCCGGCGAGCAGCGACAGAGCCGTGGACTTGCCCGCGCCGTTGGGTCCGACGATCGCGAGTCGGCGGCCCGCGGGGACGCTGAGGTGGAGGTCGACGTCGCGGGCGACGACCCGGCAGTCCAGCTCGGCGGCGGGATGCGACGCGGCGGGATGCGACGCGGCGGGGTGCGAGGTGACGGGGTGTGACTCGGCGGGGTGTGGCTCGGCGGGACGCGACGCGTCGGGGTGGTCAGCCACGGCCCACCACCGCCCTGCGGGCGACGAGCGCGGAGACCGCCATGAGCGCGGCGGCCACCGCGATGAGCACCACGGCCAGGGCGAGGGCGGTCTCGGTGTCCGCCTCCCGGCTGAGGTAGATCTCCAGCGGCAGGGTGCGCGTGGTGCCCTGCAGGGAACCGGCGAAGGTTAGGGTGGCGCCGAACTCCCCGAGAGCGCGGGCGAACGACATGGTCGCGCCGGCGACGAGGGCCGGCAGGACCAGCGGCAACGTCACGGTCGTCAGGACCCGGGTCGGGGAGGCGCCCAGCGAGGCGGCGGTCCGCTCGAGGCCGGAGTCCACCGAGCGCAGCGCGCCCTCGAGCGCCACCACCAGGAACGGCATCGCCACGAACGTCTGCGCAATCACCACGGCCGCGGTCGTGAACCCGATCTCGATGCCCAGCACGGACAGGTGCTGTCCCACGACGCCGGTGCGCCCGAGCGTGATGAGCAGGGCCAGGCCGGCCACGACCGGGGGAAGGACCATGGGCAGCGCGGTGACCGTCCGGGCCAGTGCCGCCAGCGGCCCACTGCTGCGGGACAGCACCACCGCCAGCGGGGTGCCGAGCAGGATGCACAGGACGGTGGAGAGCGCGCACGTCCGCAGGCTCAGCAGCAGGGCGTCGCGGGCGGCCTCCGAGCCGAGGAGTTCGGGAACCCGCGCCCACGGGACGCGCGCGGCGAGGCCAGCCAGGGGCAGGGCCGCCAGCAGGACGGCGAGCACCGCGGCCACGAGCAGCCAGCGGGGGAGCGGGGGCCGGGTCACGGCGGACCGAAGCCGTACTCGGCGAGGACCGCGCGACCCTCGGGGCCGGTGACGGCGTCGACGAAAAGGCGGGCCATCTCGGAGTCCGCGGCGCGGTCGAGGACGGCCACCGGGTAGACGTTCGGCACCGCGTCGGCACCGGCGATCGGGACCCGCTCGACACGGTCGGCGACGGCGCGGGCGTCGGTGGCGTAGACGATCCCCGCGTCTGCCTCGCCGGAGGTGACCTTGCCGCGCACGTCGGTGACGGTGGACTCCTCGCTCACCGGGGCCAGGTCGATCCCCGCCGCGTCCGCCAGCGTGCGGGCCGCCGCACCACACGGCACGACGGCCGCGCACACCACGAGTCGTGCGCCGTCCAGCGAGTCGTCGAGACCGGTGATCCCCGCCGGATTGCCGGGCGGGGTGATGAGGGTGAGCACGTTGGTGGCCAGCGGTGTGGGCTCGCCGGCGACCAGGCCCTCGGCGACGGCGCGGTCCATCGTCCGGACGTCGGCGGAGGCGAACACGTCCGCCGGGGCACCGCCGGCCAGCTGATCCACCAGGCCGGAGGAGCCGTCGAAACCCAGCCGGATCGACACACCGGGATGCGCGGCCTCGAACTCCTCGGCGATCTCGGTGAACGCTCCGCTGAGCGACGCGGCGGCGAAGACGGTCAGCTGCTGCGTGCCCTCGTCGTCGTCGCCCCCGGACGCGCACCCCACCAGCGAGGACAGGCCCACGGCGGCGACCACCGAGGCGGCGCGGAGCCGACGCCCAGCGCCGATGCGGAACGGCACCGTCGGCGGGTCAGCGGTAGTTGGTGAACTGCAGCGCGACCTCGAAGTCGGCACCCTTGAGCAGCGAGATGCACTCCTGCAGGTCGTCGCGCTTCTTGGACGACACACGGATCTCCTCGCCCTGGATCTGCGCCTTGACGCCCTTGGGGCCCTCGTCGCGCAGCAGCTTGGTGATCTTCTTGGCGTTCTCCTTGTCGATGCCCTGCTTGAGCGAGCCGACCAGGCGGAACGACTTGCCCGACGGCATCGGGTCGCCCACCTCGAGCGCCTTCATGCTCAGCCCGCGGCGCACCAACTTCTCCACGAAGACGTCCTTGGCGGCCAGCACACGGTCCTCGGAGTTCGCGACGATCTCCACCGCGTCCTCGCCCTTCCACTCGATGCTCGCGTCGGTCCCGCGGAAGTCGTAGCGGGTGCCCAGCTCCTTGGCGGCCTGGTTCAGGGCGTTGTCCACCTCCTGGCGGTCGAACTCCGAGACGATGTCGAACGAGGACTCCGAGGCCATGGACGTACTCCTGTCGTTGGGGGATGTCCCGGCCAGGCTACCCGCCACGGCCGGGGCGCGAGGCCGCCACGGGCGGGGCCGGGAGTCGCCGCCGCACCACCCCTGAGTGCCCCGATTTGGCACCAGGGGTCACAGGCGTTGTATCGTGTCGTAGCGCCCTTGAGGTGCACGCCAGATTGCCCGAGCGGCCAAAGGGAGCGGATTGTAAATCCGTCGGCTTAGCCTACGTTGGTTCGAATCCATCATCTGGCACTCGGAGACCCCCGCCACAAGCGGGGGTCTTCGTGCATTTCGGGACTCGTCGCCCGGGAATCCGTGAAAATGTGAACTCGCGCGGTCCCCAGTGTCACGACCCCACGACCTGTCACGCCGCATCTCGTCGAGAAGAATCGAGGTGAGACGTATCCACGACGGCCCCGGCTCCGAACCACCGGACATGACACTCCTTTCGATGACCGCCGCACATCGGATGACGACCGGCGACCTGCCGGCGGGCCTGGGTTCCGCAGTGGACGACTGGGCCGATGACCTCGGGCGGACCACCCGCTCCGGCAAGGGGATGCGTTCCGCGCTCTTCGACGCCGTGTACACCACCTCCGGGGGCACCGACGAGGCCGTGCGGGCCGCCGCGGGCCAGGCACTGGAGTTGCTGCACGAGGCGTTCCTGGTCCACGACGACCTGGCGGACGGGGACGACCAGCGCCGCGGCCAGCCCAACCTGCAGGGCCGCACCACCGCGCGGGCCACCGCCGGGGGGATCGGGACCGAGGCCGCGGGGCACCTCGGACAGGTCGGCGGGCTGCTCGGCGGCGACCTGCTGCTCGTGGCCGCGATGGCCGACTTCGCCCGCCTGCCCGTGCCGGCGCCACTGCTGCACCGTGTGCTCGACGAGGTGCAGGGCGCGGTCGTCGCGTCGATCGCCGGGGAGTACGCGGACGTCCACGGCTGCGTCGAGCGCGAGCCCGCCGACCGGGAACGCGCGCTGGCGATCGGCGCGGCCAAGACCGCCGCCTACTCCGTGTGCCTGCCCCTCGTGCTGGGCGCGATGCTCGGCGGCGCGCCCGACGAGGTCATCCCCCCGCTGCGTGAGGCCGGCCGCCACCTGGGGACCGCCTACCAGGTGATCGACGACGTGCTGGGCGTGTTCGGGGATCCGGCCGTGACCGGCAAGTCCAACGAGGGCGACCTGCTCCGGCGCGCACCGACCGTCCTGCTGGCCCACGCCGCCACCACCGAGGCCTGGCCGCGGATCGACGCCGCCCTCGGTCGTCCGGCCGCCGACCCCGCGACGAGGAACGGCCACACGCCCGACCCCGACACCGCGCGCGAGCTGCTGCGCGAGTGCGGCGCCCGCGAGCACGCGGTGGGCATCGCCGAGGACCTCATCACCGCCGCCCGCGCCGCGCTGGACTCCCCGGCCGTGCCGCACGACGTCCGGGCCGCGCTCGGCCCCCACCTGGCCACCGCCCTGGAGAGGACCCGATGACCCAGCAGAGCCCCCACGCGGAGTTCACCGACGCCGCCCGCCGGTGCAGCGAGGTGATCCTGCGCCGGTACTCCACGTCGTTCGCACTGGCCTGCCGACTGCTCGCACCCGCCACCCGCCCGCACGTCGCCGCGATCTACGCGTGGGCGCGGGTCGGGGACGAGGTCGTCGACGGGGCGATGGACGACCCGGTCGCCGCGCGCGAGCTCATCGCCGAGGCGCGCCGCCGGACGCACCGCGCCATCGAGCGCGGGTTGGACCCCGATCCGGTGACGCACGCCTTCGCCGACACCGCGCGTCGGTTCGGGATCGACGCGCGCCTGGTGGATCCGTTCTACGACTCGATGGAGGCCGACATCGACGTCACCGAACACACCGAGGAGTCGCTGCGTCGGTACATCCACGGGTCGGCGGAGGTCATCGGGGAGATGTGCCTGCGGACGTTCGCCGGTGGGGGACTGGGTGACGACGACGAGATGGCCGCCGGAGCGCGCGCACTCGGAGCGGCGTTCCAGAAGGTGAACTTCCTCCGGGACATCCGGGAAGACTTCACGGACCTCGGTCGCAACTACCTGCCGGGCCGTGACCCGCGGGCACTGACGGAGAAGGACGTACGCGAGTTGGCCGACGACGTGGACGCGGACCTGCGCATCGCGCGGGCGGCGATCAACCGGATCCCGGGCCGCGACCGCCTGGCGGTGGCCGCAGCCCACGACCTGTTCGCCGAGCTCAACGATCGCCTACGGGCGGCCGGGGCATCCGGGGTGAGCGCGGGCCGGGTGCGGGTGCCCGATCCGGTGAAGCTCGCGGTGATCGGCCGCGCTGCAGCCGGGCGCGGCCGGTCCGGCGCCCGCCCCGGTGCCGCGCGCGGTGGGGCGGTGGCCCGATGAGCCGCCGGCACGCCCCGGAGGGGCCCGTCGTCGTGGTGGGCGGCGGCATCGCCGGCCTGGCGACCGCTGCGCTATTGGCCCACGAGGGGCGCGACGTCACGCTCGTCGAGGCCACCGACTCCGTCGGCGGGCGCGCGGGCAGCTGGTCGGCGGGCGGGTTCCGCTTCGACACCGGCCCCTCCTGGTACCTCATGCCGGAAGTGTTCGACCACTTCTTCCGCCTCTGCGGTACCTCCGCCGACGAGCAGCTGGACCTGGTGCGCCTGGACCCCGGGTACCGCGTGTACTTCGAGAACCGCCCCGAGTCGGTCGACATCCGCTCGGATCGCGCGGCCTCGACCGCCTTGTTCGAGTCGCTCGAACCCGGCGCCGGCCGCGTGCTGGGCAGGTACCTCGACTCGGCGCGGACGACCTACGACCTCGCGCTCAAGCGGTTCCTCTACACCAACTTCACCTCGTACCCGGCCCTGGTGCGCCCCGACGTGGTGGCCCGGGCCGGTTCGCTGGTGGCCCGCCTCGTCCAGCCGCTGCACTCGTTCGTGGCCCGCCGGTTCAGCGACCGCCGCATCCAGCAGATCCTCGGCTACCCCGCGGTGTTCCTCGGGTCCTCGCCGTACCTGGCGCCGTCGATCTACCACCTCATGAGCCACCTCGACCTCACCGACGGTGTCCTCTACCCGCGCGGAGGGTTCACCGAGGTGATCGCCGCGGTCCGCAGGGTCGCCGAGCAGCAGGGTGTGGTCATCCACACGGGCACCGAGGCGATCGAACTGGTCACCACATCCGAGGGCGCCCGCGCGCGCGGGTCCCGCCGGTCGAAGGCGCAGATCAGGGGCGTCCGGGTGCGCGACCGGGCCGGGACGGAGCGGACGCTGCCGGCCGGCCTCGTCGTCGGGGCCGCGGACCTCCACCACCTCGAGACCCGGTGGCTCCCCGAGCACCTCCGCACCTACCCACAGTCCTACTGGGACTCGCGTACCCCCGGGCCCGGAGCACTGCTCATGCTGCTCGGGGTGCGTGGTGAGCTCCCGCAGCTGGCCCATCACACGCTGCTGTTCACCGACCGGTGGGAGGAGGGGTTCGACGCCATCTTCGGCGAGTCGCCCCACATCCCGGACCCGGCGTCGCTCTACGTCTGCCGCCCCAGTGCCACCGACACCGACCCGGACGCGGGCATCGCCCCGGAGGGCCACGAGAACCTCTTCGTCCTGGTGCCCATCCCCGCGGACCCCTCGCTGGGCCACGGCGGCGTGGACGGCGCGGGGGACGCCGCGATCGAGGCGGCCGCCGACCGGGCCATCGCCCAGATCGCCGACTGGACCGGCATCGACGACCTGGCCGAGCGGATCGTCGTGCGGCGCACCATCGCCCCCGCCGATCTCGAGGACGACCTCGGCGCGTGGCGCGGCACGGCCCTCGGGCCCGCGCACACGCTGGCGCAGAGCGCGTTCTTCCGCACCCGCAACGTCAGCACGCACGTCGACGGGTTGTACTACGCCGGCGCGTCGACCATCCCCGGGATCGGACTGCCGATGTGCCTCATCAGCGCCGAGCTGATCCTCAAGCACGTGCGCGGCGACACGGGTACCGCGCCCGTGGCCGAGCCCGGCGGGGGCACGGTGTTCGACAGGCCCGCGTCCGGCGGACCCGCCGGCGGCGACCCGGTGTCGGCGAGGTGATCGGGCTGGCCTACCTGGCGGTCCAGGTCATCTCGTTCGCCGGCATCCTCGTCATCGACCACCGCTGGAAGCTCGCGGCGTTCCGCGCCCCGGCCGCGACTGCACTCTCCGTGACCGCGGCGGTGGCGCTGCTGCTCACGTGGGACGTCCTCGGGGTGCGCAGCGGGGTGTTCTTCCGCGGCCAGACCGACTTCATGACCGGCCTGCTGGTCGCGCCGGAAATCCCGCTCGAGGAGGTCGTGTTCCTCGCGTTCCTGTCGCACCTCGCGTTGGTGTGCGCGACGGGCGTGGTCACGGCCGTCGAGCATGTCTCGCGGCGGCGGGGCGCGCGGTCCGGCGGCGCACGGTCAGGCGGCGCACAGAACGGCGGCGCCCAGAACGACGGGGCCCAGAACGGCGGAGCCCAGAACGGCGGCGCCCAGAACGACGGGGCGGGGGCGCGGCCGTGAGCATCTACTCGACCATCAACGCCACCATGGCCATCCCCGTCATCGCGGCCGCCCTCATCGCGCTGTGGCGCCTGCGGGGGGCCGACCGCCGACGATGGTTGATCGGGGTCGGCGGCTCGCTCGTGGTACTGCTCGTCCTCACGGCGATCTTCGACAACATCATGATCTCCGCCGGGCTCGTGGCCTACGATGATGCGCTGACCAGCGGCATCCGCCTGGGCGTGGCCCCCATCGAGGACTTCGCCTACGCCGTCGCCGTCGCCGTGTTCATGCCCTCGGTGTGGTTCGTGCTCACCGCCCGTTCGCGGGCCGGTGCCATGGCGGGCAGCCCGACGGTGTCGGGCCGGGGGGACGCGGCCCTGGCGGGCACCCCGGAACCGGGGGAGGACGACGACGACAAGGTCCGCACCCCCGAGCGGCCCGCGACACCGGGTCTGCTCACCACCCTGTTCTGGTCGTCCCGCCCGGTCTCGTGGGTGAACACCGCCGCCCCGTTCGCGCTGGCGTACTTCCTGGCCACGGGCGGGTTCGACCTGCTGGGCGTGATCGGCACGCTCTTCTTCCTGGTGCCGTACAACCTCGCGATGTACGGGATCAACGACGTCTTCGACTACGAGTCGGACCTGCGCAACCCCCGCAAGGGCGGCGTGGAGGGGTCGGTCCTCGAGCGGTCGCGCCACGCGGCGACGCTCGTGGCCTCGGCCGTCACGACCGTGCCGTTCCTGGCCTACCTCGTCGTGGTCGGGACGCTCGAGTCGTCGCTGTGGCTGGCGGCGAGTGCGTTCGCGGTGATCGCCTACAGCGCCAAGGGACTGCGGTTCAAGGAGATCCCGTTCGTGGACTCCGTCACCTCGGCGTTCCACTTCGTCTCGCCGGCGATCGTCGGGTGGACCATCGCCGGCGCGGACCTCGGCGGCGGGGTGTGGGCGTGCCTCATCGCGTTCATGCTGTGGGGCGCGGCGTCCCAGGCGTTCGGCGCCGTGCAGGACGTGCGCTTCGACCGCGAGGCCGGCCTGAAATCGGTCGCCACCGTGCTCGGTGCCCGGGCAGCCGTGTGGTTCGCGCTGGCCTGCTACGCCGCGGCGGTGCTGGTGCTGCTGATCGCCGCGCCGTGGCCGGCGTCGGGGGCGGCGTTCGCGATCCTGCCGTACCTCGCCACGGTGGCCGCCTACACGCGGGTCACCGACGCCACCGCCGAGGCGACCAACGAGGGCTGGAAGCGCTTCCTGGTGCTCAACATGCTGGCCGGCTTCTGCGTCACGCAGCTCATCCTCTGGTCGGTGCTCGTCTGGGCGTGAGCCCGCGCCGCCTCACCGGCTGATTCGGCCGACCGGGCCGGGTCAGCGCTGGACGCGCTCCAGCCACCGCCGCGACGGCGGGCTCGACCGCCAGTTGAGGAAGATCGTCCGGAATGCCCGCGAGAAGCGTCGCCGCATGGCCGCGGGGTCGTCGAAGGGTCGGGCCGAGATCCCCACGGTCAGGGAACGGTCGACCAACAGGCGGTCGTCGGCGCCGAACTGGAACGACAGGTCGATGTCGTCGTGGAGTTCCGGGTCGGTGCGGTTGACCCCGTCGCGCACCCGCTCCCAGGCGCTGCGGCGCATCGCCAGGTTCGAGCCGAACAGGACGGGGTGGGCCATGGCGGCGCCGACGGAGACGAAGAACGCGTCCATGTAGAGCCGCTTCGCGGCGCGGGCCCGCCACCCCTCCAAGCCGATGAACTCGCCTGGGCCGGAGATGGCCACGAGTTCGGGATCGGCGGTGAACGCGGCCTCGATCCGGGCGAGCCACCCGGGTCCGGGCCGGGAGTCGGCGTCGAGTCGGGCGATGATGTCGCCCGTCGCGGAGTCGTAGCCTGCCGCGGCCGCTGCGGGGATGCCCCGCACGGGCTCGACGGCCACCCGGACCCCGATCCGCGCATCCGCGGCCAATGCCACCGCGACGCTGTCGTCCGAGCACCCGTTGTCCACCACCACGACCTCGTCGGGCAGCCGCGTCTGTGTGGCGAGGGAAGCCAGGGCGCCCTCGAGTTCGCGGGCGTCGTCGAGGACGGGGATCACCACGGAGATGCGCACCCGGCCATCCTGCCAGCGGGCCCGGCGGGACAGCGCCCCACCGGGCGATTTGTGCCGCGTTCGGCCGTGTGTGTAATCTGCTAAAGGCTTACGCGCCAAGCGGTTGGGTGACCAACAGCGAAGCGCGGCCCGCCCCCTTAGCTCAGTCGGCAGAGCGTTTCCATGGTAAGGAAAAGGTCGTCGGTTCGATTCCGACAGGGGGCTCGCACTGTGCGGGGCGGCTCGATCGTCCGACTGGCAGGGCATGCCGGTGTAGCTCAGCTGGTTAGAGCGCACGACTCATAATCGTGAGGTCGGGGGATCGAGTCCCCCCACCGGTACTCTCAACACGAAGGCCGCCCGCTCGCCGCGGGCGGCCTTCGTCGTCTTCTCGACTCCTACGGCATCAGGGTCTGATCACACCCGGCTCACGTCCCGTGCTCCGGTCCCGAGGACGAGGTCCCCCGCGTGTCCCGGGATCCCGGTTCCGTCCTTCTCGAGGGTCGGCCGCAGGAGGAGCATCGCGATCGCGATCACCGCGAGAACGGACACCTCGTGGACCAGCATCCCGATCGACATGGTCACGCCCCCGAGGAACAGCCCGGCAAGAAGCGCGGCAACGGTCACCAGGGCGATGGCGATGTTGAGTCGCATGGTGCGGACGGTCCGCTTGGCCAGGGAGAGCGCGTACGGCAGCCGCGGGAGCCTGTCCGCCATCAACGCGATGTCGGCGGTTTCGATCGCGGCCGGCGAGCCGGCGGCTCCCATCGCCACCCCGATGTCGGCCAGTGCCAACGCAGGGGTGTCGTTGACCCCGTCACCGACCATGGCCACGGTGTGGCCGCGGGACTGCAGCTCGCGCACGATCTCGACCTTGTCCTCCGGCATGAGCTCGGCACGGATCTCGTCGACCCCGAGTTCGGCGCCGACATTGCGGGCCACCCGCTGGGCATCGCCGGTCGCAATGACGACCCTGATCCCAGCGTCGTGCAGTGCCCTGACCGCTGCCGGGGCGTCGTCACGGATGGTGTCGGCGACGGCGACGATCCCGACCGCCCGTCCGTCGACCCCGACGAACATCGCGGTCCTGCCCTGGTCGTTGAGTTCGAGGATCCGTGCGTTGTCAGGCCGGTGGTCGAGTAGATCCGCGGAGCCCACCGCGACCACTCGGCCATCCACCTCGGCGCGGATGCCCTTGCCGGCGACGGGCTCGGCCGCTTCGACCAGGTCGATCTCCAGTCCCGCCTCCCGGGCACCCGAGATGATCGCCTCGGCGAGCGGATGCTCGGACGCGGTCTCGGCTCGGGCGGCCAGCCTCAGGACGTCCTCACGCGAATAGTCGTCGTCGAGCACGTCCACGTCGGTCAGGACCGGCCGACCGTTGGTGAGGGTGCCGGTCTTGTCGACGACGACCGCGTCGACCCGGGCCGCACTCTCGAGGTACTCGCCGCCCTTGATGAGAACACCGTCCTTGGCGGAGCGGCCGATCCCGGCGACGATCGACACGGGGATCGAGATCACCAGGGCGCCGGGGCAGCCGATCACCAGGAGGGTGAGCGCGAGCTCTATGTTGCCCATGGTGGCGACCAACGACCAGGGGATCAGGGCCACCACCAGCGCCGAGATCATCACGGCGGGGGTGTACCAGGTCGAGAACCGTTCCATGAAGGTCTGGGTGCGGGCCTTGTCGTCCTGGGCGTCCTCCACCCGGTGGACGATCCGGGCGAGGGTGGTGTCGGCACCGATGCCGACGGCCTCGATACGCAGGACTCCCGACCGTAGCCAGGTGCCGGCGAACACCTCGGAGCCCTCGGACTTCTCGGCCGGGACGGACTCGCCGGTGATGGTGGCCTCGTCCACGCCGCCGTTGCCGGAGAGCACCCGGCCGTCGACGGGGACCTGCTCCCCGTTGCGCACCAGCACGAGGTCGCCGGGTTCGAGTTCCCAGACCTCGACGGTCTCCGGCTCGCCGTCACGAAGGATGGTGGCGGTCTCGGGCGCCGAGTCGACGAGGTCGGACAGGGCCCGGCGAGTGCGGTTGAGAGTCGCCTTCTCCAGGGCCTTGCCGAGGGCGAAGAGGAAAGTGACCGCCGCAGACTCCCAGTAGTTGTCGATGAACATGGCCCCGACCGCGGCGACCACGACCAACAGGTCGATCGAGATCATCCGGATCCGCAGGGCCTGGACCGCCGAGACGGCGATCCGGTAGCCGGCCACGAGAGCGGCGATGATCATCAATCCGTCCGCCACCGCGTCGGCCGAGGTGAGTCGGCCGACGAGCCACGAGGCGACGATGAGCAGGCCGGAGGCCGCCACCACGCCCCAGGTCTTCCATGATTTCAGCATTGTCCTGTCTCCTCGCTCGTCGAAGTGCGGTCGGTGTCGTCGCGTCAGAACGCCGACGGCTTGACCGCGTAGCCGACCTCGGCGACCGCTGCGACGAGATCACGCACCGAGACCTTCGCGGGGTCGTAGTCGACCAGTACTCGTCCGGAGGCGAACTTGACCTCCGCGGACTCGACACCGTCCAGACCGTTCAACTTGTTCTCGATCTTCGCGATGCACGACGGGCACGAGAATTCATCCGAACGCAGAACGATGCTCTTGATTTGTTCGCGGACACTCATGGTGATCCCAGCTCCTCTACGGTTGCTGTTCCTCGGGGGAACGGTGCACGTTCCTTACGTGCATCTCCGAACCTAGGAGCAACCGGACAGGACTTCCTTGACGCCAATCAATCAGCGGGAAAGCGGCGCCGACCAGTTAATCGCCCGCGATCAGCCTCTCGAGTGCGGCGCGGTCGAGGACCGAGACCCATTCGCGGCCGGAGTCGATGACGCCCGCCTTCTTCATCCGCGCCATCGCGCGCGAGGCGGATTCCACTGTGGTGCCGGCCATCCCCGCAATGTCGTCGCGGCGCAGTCGGACCTGGAGGAGACTCGAGCCGTCCCGCTGGAGGCTTCCGAGCTTGCGGTCGAGGTACCGCAGCGTCGAGCCGACCCGCTGCTCCACCGACTGCGTGGTGTGCCCGATCTCCTGTTCCCGGGCCTGCGCGAGCCGATCCTGTTGCATTCGGATCAGGCCCAGGGCGAGGCTCGGGTGGTCGCCGACCACCTCCGCCAGCGCGTGAGCGGGCAGGAAGAGCGCACAGGTCGTCTCCATCGCCCAGGCGGACTCGGTCGCGACGGCAGCCTCCGTGTGCAACGGCCCCACGGTGTCTCCGGGGGCGGCGATGTCCACGGTGAGCTCCCGGCCATCGGCGGTGTCCCGGGTAACCCGCGCGCGTCCGGAGACGACGAGATACGAACCGGGGATTTCATCCCCGGCGAGCACCATCGGATCGCCCTCGGCCCAGGACCAGGCGGTCAGGTGCCCGTTGAGGTCGCGCCGGTCATCAGGTGAGAGCTCCCGGGTCAGTGGGGCATCGGCTAGTACCCGCAGCCGGGTCTCGTCCGAGCAGGAGTGCGGGTGTGCGCAGTTGCGCCGGACCGGGTTTCGGGACATCGGTGCAGCGATTCAGTTCGAGGAGTGCAGATGGGTAGAGACCACCCGGAAGTCTCCCGCGCGGGCGAGGGCCTTCTCGATGATCGCCGGGTCCGGGCGGACCGTGTCCGGGTGTTTGACGTACAGCTGCGCGTGTTCGGCCCCGGTGAGTTCGAAGGTCGCCTGGCCCAGTCCGTGCTCGGCGAAGATGTCGTAGAGCGCCTGGAGGGCCTTCTTGACGTCCCTGTCGTTCCGGACGCCGCTGACCTCGAAGCGGCACGAGACGATGTGGGACACGTCAGATCCTTCCGTTGAACGCCTGCAGCGCGGAATCCTCGCGGGTCCCGCCTCGGCCGTCACCGTACTCCGCGTAGTCGGCTATCCACCGGATCGAGCGCACCCACTTGACGTGCTTGTAGCCGTGGTTTGACTCCACCCGCAGGCGGGCGGGGGCGCCGAGGTGCGTCTCGAGAGGGGTTCCGTTGCGCTCGTAGGCCAGAATCGTGTCGTCCTCGTAGACCGTGTCGAGGTCGAGTACCGCGTAGAACGGCTCCCGCGGCCGGTTGTCATACATCTTCTGGGCCAGACCGTAGGAGTCGATCAGCACGTAGTGGGCTCCCTCCGGCTGGGGGCCGAGGACCTCCAGCAGATCCCGCAGTCGTACGCCGGTCCACCGGGACGTGGCGGACCAGCCCTGCATGCAGGTGTGCACCGCTACATAAGAGGTGCGCGGCAGCTCCGTGAGCTCGTCCAGGGCCAGGGTCTTCTCGGCGCCCGAGAGGTCGTCGCCGATGGTCAAGGAATAGCCGCGCCAGGCATCGTCGCGAGCCTCGACCCACTCCGGCGACTCGTCCTCGGTGGGCGGCAGGCCGTTGGTCCAGTGGAATTCGGAGATGTCGTCGTCGGTGTAGGTGTTCTGCCGCCCCATCCGCGGTCGCATCCGGTTGAGGAAGAGGCGGCGGCCGATCTCGGACACCCCGGCGGTGAACCGCTGTGCCCGGGCGCGGTCGGCCAGCGACCAGTAACTCAGGGCGATCCAGAACAGGACCACGGCCACGACGGTGGCGATCGTGATGGTGAAGGCCTGGGCGGATCGTGCCGTGTCGGTGGTGCCGAACACCATGTGCACGACGTTGTGCTCGGCGTGCACCAGGAACACCAGCCCGACATGCATGACGATGAACGCGGAGATGAGCACCATGAGGATGAAGTGCAGCGACCGGGCGCCCTGGTGGCCGCCCCAGAACTTGACGTACCAGGGGAACCGCGAGCGCACCGCCGGCGCCATGGCCACGCCGGTGAGGATGAGCAGCGGAGCGAGGATGAAGATGACGGCGGTGTAGGCCAGCATCTGTGCGGCGTCATACGGGTCGAAGTGTTCGATCGCCGGAGCCCGGAACCCGAGGTACATCCGGATCGACTCCCACGCCTCGCCGAACACGCTCCACGAGGTGGGGATGATGCGGCGCCACAGTCCGGTCGCGAACAGCAGCACCACGTACACCAGGCCGTTGAGCACCCACAGCATCACCGAGATCCCGTGCCAGTGCCGGCCCAGCCCGATGTTCTCCCGACCCGGTAGGCCGATCAACGGTGACAGGGATTTCTCGTCCATCAGGGAGGTGTAGACGCCTTCCTTCTCGGGTAGCTTGCGCCTGGTGAAGCGCAGCCATTCGGTCCCGGGCTTGCAGTCGTTGCGCCACCACAGTCGCGGCAGCGAGGCCAGGATCTCCCATCCTGACCGCAGCAGCATGCCGATCAGGATGAAGTTGATCAGGTGGGAGGCACGGAGCCACAGCGGGAAATCGGGGTTGATCACGTCGGTTCAGACTCCAAACGTCGCTCGCGGGTACATGGCCCCTACATCAGTTATCACGTTCACCAGATACGGAACCCCGCTGGCGAACGCCCGGTCCAGCGCCGGGCCGATCCGCGCGGGATCGGTGACCATCTCGCCGGCCCCGCCGAGGGCCTTGACCACCTCGTCGTAGCGGGTCCGCGGCGCGAGGTCGGCGATCACGTCGTAGCCGTAGAGCATCTGCATGGGGCCCTTCTCCAGGCCCCACGCCCCGTTGTTGCCCATCACCATCACCACGGGCAGTCGGTGCCGGACGAGGGTGTCCACGTCGATGAGGGAGAACCCCGCAGCACCGTCGCCCAGCAGCAGGACCACCTGACTGGACGGTCGGGCGATGCGGGCCGCGATGGCCGCGCCCAGTCCCGCGCCGAGGCACCCGAACGGGCCGGGGTCCAGCCAGTTGCCCGGCCGGGCGGGTTCGATGAACTTGCCGGCATAGGAGACGAAGTCGCCGCCGTCGCCGATCACCACGGCGTCCTCGGCCAGGCGCGGCAGCAGCTCGCCGTAGATCCGCGCGGGATGGACGGGGTCGGCCGAGGCGCCCAGGAGCTGCAGGTCGGCGGCGTGGGTGGCATCGGCCTTCTCCCGCAGCGTGGTCGCCCAGGTCGACCAGTCCGGGCGCGCCGCCCCCGATCGGCGCTGTACGGCCTCGACGACCGCGTCCAGCACGAGCCCCAGGTCGCCCGCGGTGGCCACGGCCGGTGACGCGTGGTGGCCGAGTTGCCCGGGGGAGTCCGCGATGTGCACCACTTTCGCCGGCGTCGCGCCCTCCTTGCCGCCGAACACCCCGTAGCCGAGCCGGAAGTCCAGGGGCGTGCCCACGACGAGCACCACGTCGGCCGCGCCGAACGCCGTCCCGCGCGCCTTGGTCACCAGTAGCCGGTGCCCGGCCGGGACGATCCCGCGGCCCATGCCGTTGGGGATGACGGGCAGGCCCAGCGACTCGACGCACCGCAGCGCTGCGTCTTCGCCGCGATCTGCCCACACGTCGGAGCCCAGCACCAGCACGGGACGCTCGGCGCCGACGAGCAGGTCGGCGATCCGGTCGACGGCGTCGGTGTCGGGGGAGCGGTCCGGCGCGGCGGCGGGGGAGCCGTCGCCGGCCCGCCCCGGTCCGGGCCGGACGGAGTCGCACCGGTCGAAGAAGTGGTCCATGTGCACGTCGAGGAACGCCGGCCCGCGGTGCGCGGTGCGGGCGGCGGTGAACGCGCGGTGGGTGGCGGCGGCGATATCGGCCGTGTCGCGGGCGGTCTCGGCGGACACGGTCACCGACCGCACCACCGGGACGTGGTCGAACTCCTGCAGGCTGCCGGTGCCCCAGCGGCCGGCCGGTGCGCGTCCGCCGAGGACCACCATCGGGGCGCCGGAGAACGAGGCCTGGGCCAGCGCGGACACGCCGTTGGTCACGCCCGGGCCGGCGGTGAGGACGGCCAGGCCGGGGGTGCGGGTGAGCTTGCCGGTGGCCTCGGCGGCGAACGCTGCCGTCTGTTCGTGCCGCACGTCCAGCAGTGCGACGCCGTGGTCCTCCTTCTCCGCGGCGTCGTACATGGGGAACACGTGCGCCCCGGAGAGGGTGAACATCGTCCGCACCCCGTGGGCGGCGGCGACGGCCGTGGCGTGGGATCCGCCGTGCCCCTCCACCGGGGTGGGGGTGTCACCGCGGGGTCCGGCCGGTGACCGCCCACCCTGCTCCTGTCCACCCTGCTCCTGCCCGGCCTGCGGGGCCGGCTCGTCGTGGCTCACATCGCACTCCCTGCTCGACTGCCTCCACCGTAGGAGGCGGGGGCGACTCGTATCAGCGGTTCGGCGGACACGCCCTCGGGTACCGTCGGCGCCTGTGAGCACAGACAACGCTGATGACCTCGTCGTCGTCGGGGATCCGGTCACGGTCACCGACACGGTGGTGGCGCGCTTCGCCGAGGCGGTGGGCGCGCCGACCGACCAGGTCCCCGCCACCCTCGCGGCCGCCCTGACCGCCCCGGTCCAACGCGCGGTGATGGAGCACCCCGCGCTGCGCATCGATCTCGCGCGCACCCTCCACACCGCGCAGTCCAGCGAGCATCACCGGCCGATCCGTGTCGGCGACGTCCTCACCGCCACCGCCACGGTCACCGGGGTACGGTCGGCGCGCGGCGGGCGGATGATCGGGTTCGACACCGTGCTGCGCGACGCCGACGGCGAGCCCGTCCAGACCCTGACCAGTGCGCTGCTCACCGCGGAGGTGGAGGAATGACCGGGCGGGAGAAGGACGGACAGGAAACGACGACGACGACGAGGACCACTGCCGCCGGGGAGGTCCTGCCGTCCCGGACCCTGCCGATCTCGCGGGACGACCTGCGGTGCTACGCCGAGGCGTCGGGGGACCACAACCCCATCCACCTGGACGACGCCGCGGCGCAGGCGCTCGGTCTGCCCGGGGTGGTGGCGCACGGGATGCTCACCTCCGCGCTGGCGATCGGGGTCGTGGCCGAGTGGGCCGGGGGCGCCGACCGCGTGCTGGCGACCTCGTTCCGGTTCGCCGGGCCCGTGGTCGTCCCGGCCGACGCGCCGGCGCGGCTCGAGGTGGGGGGGACGGTGAAGAAGGTGGCCGACGACGGGTCGACCGCCGACGTCGCCCTCGCGGTGACCTGCGACGGGGCGAAGGTGTTCGGCAAGGCGATCGTCACGGTCTCGCTCGCGGGGTGACGCCGCGCGATTTCGGGCCACCGGCCGCCTGTCGTACACTGGGACGCCCGACCGAACGCGGTCGCGGACCGCGCTGCCGCCAGGCAGTCGCCGACACTGTAGAGTCGAGGCGTTCGTGCGGCCCGCAGGCGCGGGAGGGCACGGGTGGCCGGGAGACCGGCCGAAGGGGCGTAGCTCAATTGGCAGAGCAGCGGTCTCCAAAACCGCAGGTTGCAGGTTCAAGTCCTGTCGCCCCTGCACTTACCGCACACCAGACGACCCGGAGGTAGCCGCGTGAGCCAGGATCGCGACGACGACGTCGACGTCAACGGCGTCCGCGATTCCGACGCCGCTGCCGCCGTCCCCACCGGCAAGGCGGGGCGCGGCGACACCGCCGTGGCCGGACGGGTCCGTACGGACGCGGACAAGCCGGAGGACACGCGGAGCGCCCGCACGAATCCGTTCCAGTACATCGGGCAGGTCGTCGAGGAGCTGCGCAAGGTCATCTGGCCCACGCGCAACCAGATGGTCACCTACACCATCGTGGTGTTCCTGTTCCTCATCTTCATGACCGCGCTGGTCTCGGGCGTCGACTTCGGCGCGGGCAAGCTCGTCGAGCTCGTCTTCGACCGCTAGAGACCTGCCGCTGGGGTCCGGGGCGAGATCCGGACCGCCGAACTTCGAGAGGACCGCATTTCCGTGAGCGACATCGATCAGAGCCCCGAGGCCGAGGGCGCCGAGCAGGCCGCGACCGAGGCGGACGCGGTGCTCGGTGACACGGCTGCGGACCCCGCCGACACCATCGACGCCGACACCATCGACGCCGACGCCGAGGCTGACGCCGCCGACACCGTCGCGGCAGGCGCCGAGCTGGACCAGGACGCCGCCACCGACGCGGTCGAGACCGAGCTCGACGAGGACGTCGAGGGTGAGACCGTCCCCGAGGGCGACGAGACCGCTGCGGAGGACGAGCTCGCCGAGTCCGCGCTCGAGACCTCCGACGAGGAGCCCGAGGGGGCTCCGGCCGAGGAGGCGGCCGCGGCCGACGAGGCGGCCGCGCCCGCGATCGACCCGATCATCGCCTTCAAGCGTCAGCTGCGCAAGCTTCCCGGCGACTGGTTCGTCATCCACTCCTACGCCGGCTACGAGAACAAGGTGAAGGCCAACCTCGAGACCCGCGCCGTGACCCTCGGTGCCGAGGACAAGATCTTCCAGGTCGAGGTCCCGGTCGAGGAGTTCACCGAGGTCAAGAACGGCCAGAAGAAGGTCGCCAACCGCAAGGTCCTGCCCGGCTACGTGCTGGTGCGTATGGAACTCGACGACGAGTCCTGGGGCGTCGTGCGCAACACCCCGGGCGTGACCGGGTTCGTCAGCGCGACCGGTGGCGCCGCCGGCAAGCCCACCCCGCTCTCGCTGAGCGACGTGGCCAAGTTCCTGGCCCCCAAGCCGGAGAAGAAGTCCGCCGCCGCGGGCACCGCCGACGACCAGGGCTTCGCCCCGCAGGCCGTCGAGGTGGAGTTCGAGGTCGGCGAGTCGGTCACCGTCATGGACGGCCCGTTCGCCACGCTGCCCGCGTCCATCTCCGAGGTTGATCCGGCCGCGCAGAAGCTCAAGGTCCTCGTGTCGATCTTCGGTCGCGAGACGCCGGTGGAGCTCGGCTTTACCCAGGTCGAGAAGATCGACTGACCCGCAGAACTCCCACGACGACCCGTCCCGCGCCCGGCGTGGGGCGGGTCGCTCGTCTCTCAGCATGGCCGGTGTCGGCGATTAGGGTTCCGACCGGCCGCGCGCGTAGACTCTCCAAGGTTGCGCCTGTGTTCCCGCGTGCCCTTCCGGGGGTCATGCAGGGGAGGCGGGCGCACACGACAGTCGGCCTCCCGCGTGTACAGCGCGGAGCCGAGATCCAGTCGAAGAATCAGGAAGACTGAGGAAGACGATGCCTCCGAAGAAGAAGAAGGTCTCAGGGCTCATCAAGCTCCAGATCCAGGCCGGCGCAGCCAACCCGGCCCCGCCGGTCGGTCCGGCTCTGGGTGCCCATGGTGTCAACATCATGGAGTTCTGCAAGGCCTACAACGCCGCCACCGAGAACCAGCGCGGAAACGTCGTGCCGGTCGAGATCACGGTCTACGAGGACCGGTCGTTCGACTTCAAGCTGAAGACGCCGCCGGCCGCCAAGCTCCTGCTCAAGGCCGCCGGCCTGCAGAAGGGCTCCGGCACCCCGCACTCCGCCAAGGTCGGCAAGGTCTCCATGGACCAGGTCCGCGAGATCGCGCAGACCAAGTTGGAGGACCTCAACGCCAGCGACATCGACCAGGCCGCGAAGATCATCGCCGGCACCGCCCGTTCCATGGGCATCACGGTCGAGGCCTGACCTCCACCCCCCGAACATCTGTGGGAGGGCAGCTCAGGCCCGCACCACACCCGACCGTCGCGCGTGAAGACGCGGCAGGAATGGAACTGACATGAGCAAGAACAGCAAGGCCTTCAAGGCCGCAGCTGAGAAGGTCGACCGCACCAAGCTGTACTCGCCTCTGGACGCCCTGGCCCTGGCCAAGGAGACCGGCTCGACGAAGATGGATGCCACCGTCGAGGTCGCCATGCGACTTGGCGTCGACTCCCGCAAGGCGGACCAGATGGTCCGTGGCACCGTGAACCTTCCGCACGGTACCGGTAAGACCGCCCGCGTCATCGTCTTCGCCGCGGGCGAGAAGGCCACCGAGGCCGAGGCCGCCGGCGCCGACGTCGTTGGCTCCGAGGACCTCATCGAGCGCATCCAGGGCGGCTGGCTCGACTTCGACGCCGCGATCGCCACCCCGGACCAGATGGCCAAGGTCGGCCGTGTGGCCCGCGTGCTCGGCCCGCGTGGCCTCATGCCCAACCCCAAGACGGGCACCGTCACGATGGACGTGACCAAGGCCGTGGGCGACATCAAGGGCGGCAAGATCACCTTCCGCACCGACAAGGCCAACAACCTGCACTTCATCGTGGGCAAGGCCTCCTTCTCCACGGAGCAGCTCACGGAGAACTACCAGGCCGCGGTCGACGAGGTCATGCGCCTCAAGCCGTCCTCCTCCAAGGGCCGCTACATGCAGAAGGTCACCATCTCCACGACGACCGGCCCCGGCATCCCGGTCGATCCGTCGGCGATCTCCAAGCTCCTCGAGGCGGGTTCCGACTCCGCAGCGAGCTGATCTGCTCGGCTGAGACGCCACCAGCTCGGCTGAAGGCCCCGCGACCGGTTATCCGGACGCGGGGCCTTCCCGCATTTCCCGGCATGCCTGGTGCCGCCGGCCGCCCGGCCGCCCGGCCTCCCGGTCCGCAGCCGCTCCTCCCGATGGCGTCTCGCGTGTTGGCATGCCCGCCCCCCACGCAGCCGCTCCTCGCGATGGCGTCTCGCCTTCACTTCGGGGCGTGCGAGACGCCATGTTCGTGCGCGGCTGTGGGCGAGATGGGGCTGCGGCGAGGGCGAGACGCCATCGCAACGAGCAGCCGCGGGCACGGATTCCCTCGCGTTCGCACGCGCGGTACGGCAGCCCGGAGCACACTGTGACCTAGCCCACCCGCACGACAATACCCTCAGGTATGGTTGGGTCACGCGGTCGCCGTCGGCACGCCCGCCCCGCTACCGGAGGGGGCCACGATCGGGGTCGACCGGACCACCCGCTGTGGCCGCCGCGGACGAGGTGCTCGACGATCGCGGTGACGACGTCCGCGACACGGTCCGTCAGCTCAGCGCGGCGCTGCAGACCGTCTCCGACGGCCGCGACGACCTCTTCGCCACCGTCCGCAACCTCGAGGCCTTCACCGCCGCGATGGAGGGCTCCGGCGAGCAGATCACCACCTTCAACGAGGTGATGGCGGCGGTGACCGTCTCGGTGTCCCGCGGCCGGGGGGAGATCGGCCCGGCGCTCACCGAGCTCGATCTGGCCGTCGACGAGGTCCGCGACTTCGTCCGCGACAACCGGCAGGTGGGCATCGAGACCGCCCGGACGACCACCGACCTGCTGACGGTGCTGGCCGAGCAGCGCGACGACATTGCCCAGATCCTGCACGTCGCACCCACCGCGCTGTCGAACCTGCAGGGGATCTACCAGCCGTCGCAGAACGCGGTGATCTCGTCCCTCGCGCTGACCAACTTCGCGAACCCGATGCAGTTCATCTGCTCCGCCCTGGCCGCTGCAGAGGAGACCGACGTGCACACCGCGTCCGAGGAGTGCGTGCGACTGCTCGGCCCCACGCTCACCGCGCTGGCGGTGGATTACCCGCCCGTGGCAATCAACCCCAGCCGCGGCGTCGGGGCGCTGCCGCACCAGCTCGACTACACCCACGACTATCTGCGGCCCGCCCCTGCGCCCGCGCCCGCTGCCCCCGCCGACGGCGCACCGGTCGCCACCAGCCCGGCGGACGGTCGCGTCGGCGTGACCGACCTGCTCACCGAGGGCGTCCGGTGACCGGGCGGCGCGCCGTGGGCGCGGCGCTGCTGGTGGTGTCGACGACGACGATGAGCGGCTGCGACTGGAAGGGGCTCAACAGTCTCCCGCTGCCCGGGACGGCCGGGGGCGGGCCGGACGGCTACTCGGTGACGGTGCAGCTCGCCGACGCCACCACCCTGGACCGCAATGCCCGTGTCCGGGTCGGCGACGTGACGGTGGGCCGCATCGCCGACATCGGCCTCGGCCCGGGGTTCGCCGAGGTGACGATCGACCTCGACGGGGAGGTCCGCCTGCCGCGCAACGCCACGGCCCGGGTGGGGCAGAGCAGTCTCCTCGGTGCGTCCCACCTCGAGCTGTCGGCACCTCCGGGCGAACCCGCCGAGGGCACGCTGTCCGACGGCGACCTCGTCCCGGTGGAACGCAGCGGCGGGTACCCCACCACCGAGCAGACGCTGGCCACGCTCGCGGCGGCACTCGGCGGCAGCGGCCTGGCCCAGGCGGCGGAGGTCTTCGGGGAACTCGACGTCGCGATGACCGGCCGCACCGACGAGGTCCGGGCGGTGGTGGGACGCCTCAGCGAGCTGCTCACCGGGCTCGAGGCGCAGAAGGAGGACATCGTGGAGGCGTTGGAGGCACTGGAGGGGCTCTCGACCGAACTCGCGGTGCGCAGCGACGAGGTGGAGGGCGGGGTCGCCGACCTCGGGCCCGCACTCCAGGTCCTCGCGCAGCGGCGGCAGCGGCTCGTCGAGGCCACCCGCGCGGTGGACACCGTCACCGCGACCGCGGGCCGTGTCGTCGAGGCCTCCGGCGGTGACCTCCGTGCCGGTCTGGAGTCCCTCGACCCCGTCCTGCAGGGACTGGCGGATTCGGGGGACTCGCTCACCGAGTCCCCGCGCTACCTGGCCACCTTCCCGTTCCCGCTGGACACCTACCGCAACGCGGTGCGCGGGGACTACGCCAACGGCACGGTCATCCTCGACCTTCGGCTGCCGGTCCTGGACACCGCGCTGCTCATCGGCACACCGTTCGAGGGGTCGCTGGCCTCGCTCGACACCATCCTGGGCGTACCCGCCCCACCCGTGGAGCCGGCCCGCGACGGGCTCGGCGACGTGCTCGCCCCGCC